>JAFAME010000220.1 GCA_019233695.1 Methylobacteriaceae bacterium | reverse complement strand
TGCGGCGGCGCGGCGCCTCGATTGCGCTCGAGGCTGCAAATCCTGCCTACGAGACACGCATTTTCGGGCCCGACCGCGTGCGCATCCAGGGCCGGCTCGTGAGTCTCATCCGGCGGTATTGAGGGCACGCCGCCCCCCCGCGCGCCTGGGGCGTCCGGGCAAGTGGAGAGCCGTCTGTTTGGCGAGGCGCACAGCCGATGCAGCCCTCTCTCGTCATGGCCGGGCTTGTCCCGGCCATCCACGCGGCGCCGCTGCAACGAAACGAACTGTCGTCCACAGGCGCGTCGGCGCGGCGCGGATGCCCGGCACAAGGCTGCACAAGGCCGGGCATGACGGCGAAACCGTCATTCTCGTTTTCCTCGGACAGCCCTGCTTTCGCTGAGCAGGGTGCACTCAGCTAAGCGTAGCGCTCGGCCGCCCTGGCGCGGGCCTTGGCCGCCTCTTCCTCGCGATTGCGCGGCGGGCTGGCGGTCTCCAGCGAATCGAGGAGCCGGCGCGCCGCCGCCGAAACCTCCTCGATCGCGCGCTCGAACGACGCCTCGTTGGCCTTCGACGGCTTCGTATAGCCGCTCAGCTTGCGCACGAACTGCAGCGCGGAGGCGCGGATCTCCTCTTCCGTGACCGGCGGGTCGAAATTGAACAGCGTGCGGATGTTGCGGCACATCGATCCCTCCTGTCGCGAGGCTCGCGTCTATCGGATGAACGTCCCGTCGCGCAGCTCGGCCATCGCCTGCCGGAGCTCGGCATTGGTGTTCATGACGATCGGGCCGTACCAAGCGACCGGCTCCTCGATCGGCTTACCCGAGACGAGCAGAAAGCGGATGCCCTCTTCCCCCGCCTCGACCGTCACCTCGTCGCCTCGGTCGAACAGGACAAGCGAGCGGTTGCCGGTCCGCTCGCGGACCAGCACCTCGCCGTCCGGGCCCGCCTTCTCGGTCAGGACGCCAAGCGGTTGCGAAGCATCGCGGAACGACCCCGAGCCGGCGAAGACATAGGCAAAGGCGTGGCGGTCGGTCTCGACACGCAGCGTCTTGCGCCGGCCGGGCGGGACCGAAACGTCGAGATAGCGCGGATCGGCGGCAATCCCGTCGACCGGCCCGCGCTTGCCCCAAAAATCGCCGCAGATGACGCGCACCCGCGTGCCGTCGTCGTCGACCACATCGGGAATCTCGGGCGCCGGGATGTCCTGGTAGCGGGGCGCGGTCAGCTTCAGCGAAGACGGCAGGTTCGCCCACAGCTGGAAGCCGTGCATGCGGCCGCGGTCATCGCCCTGCGGCATCTCCTGGTGCATGATGCCGCGCCCGGCCGTCATCCATTGCACGTCGCCCGCGCCGAGCGAGCCGCGGTTGCCGAGGCTGTCGCCGTGCTCGACCGTGCCGGCGAGCACATAGGTGATCGTCTCGATGCCGCGATGCGGATGCCAGGGAAAGCCGGCGCGGTAGTCGTCCGGCCGGTCGTTGCGGAAATCGTCGAAGAGCAGGAACGGGTCGAATTCGCCCGTGTCGCCGAACCCGAACGCGCGATGCAGCTTGACGCCCGCGCCTTCCGTGGTCGGGCTTGATTTGACGATCCGCTGCACCGGCCGAATGGACATGGATGAGGTTGCCTTCTGATGTACCGCCAAACCAATGTGGAACGGCGCGAGCCGATTTTCCAGGCTGCCGTCGGCCATGCTCCCGACGGGGTTGGCGTCGGCGCGCCGAAGCGCTCAGCCGCGGGGGCCCGCCTGCGGAGCATCCCCCGATCAGGAAAAATCCCTCAATTCCTGTGTGGACCCCGGCCAGGGGAGCCGAGAGGCCCCGAACCACGCGAACGGCGAGGAGATGCACGATGCAGGAGATGGCCTATTCGTTCCGCCCCTCCCTGTTCCACAAGGGCGAGCTTGCCGCCCGGCTGGAAGCGGACGCCATCGTTGTTGGCAGCGGCGAAGCAAGGCAGCGCATCGCCTTCTCCGACATCATGACCATCCGGGTCTTCTCCGCTCCGGTCAGCGCCAGGGACAATGCGGGCTTCTGCTCCATCGTCCCGCAGAGGGGCCGCACGATCTCGCTGCGCTCGACGAGCTTTGCCGGCCTCGGCAGGTTCGAGGACCGATCCGCCGCCTACCAGGCGTTCGTCGGCAGCCTTGTGGCGAGAGCCGCCGCAGCCAATCCCGGGATCAATTTCATCGGCGGACCGTCGCGGGCCGTCTGGTGGTGCTATCTGGTGGTGGCGGCCGCCGCCGTGCTGCTGCTTGCCGCGAGCGCCCTCGCCCTGATCAGCGGCGCCTTGCCCGTCGGCAGCGCCGCTCCGCTGGCGATCGTGGCGCTGTTCCTGCCGACCTGCTGGGGCGTGGTGCGACGCGGCGGTCCGCGTCGGTTCGATCCGCGGGGTGGGCAGTAGGCAATCGGCAGTCGGCAGTCGCCCCTACTACTGCGCAATCGGCAATCGCGACAATCGCCCCTAACCGACCGCCGACCGCCCGCCCACTGCCTACTGCCTCTCTGCCTTCATCGGCGGATACCGCGACATCACATCCGTCGCCGTCACCTCGCGATGATTGCGGGTGTACTGCTCGGCGGCAAGGCGCAGCGGCTGGTAGTCCCAGGGAAAGACCTTGCCCTTCGTCAGCGCCTTGAACACCGACAGCCGCGCCTTCTGGCTGGCCATCACGTCGCGCCGGATCGCCTCGCGATCGAAACGTGCCGCGACGATCGCGCGCAAGTTCGCAGCCTCCGCGGCCCAAGCCGGGTCGGCGGCAAGGTTGCGATTTTCGTGCGGGTCGGCTTCAAGGTCGAAGAGCTGATCGGGATCATCGCCGCAGGCGATGAACTTCCAGCGCCCTTGTCGCACCATGACCATAGGGGCGCAGACGCCTTCGGCGAGATATTCGCCCAGAACCGTGGCCTGCGGATCGGCGCTGCTGCCTTGAAGCGCCGGCAGCAGGCTGCGGCCGTCGATCGGCGCGGCGAGCGCCGAAGAGGCGCCGGGCCTTGCGAGGTCGACAAGCGTCGGCAACACGTCTGCGATCGCGACCGGCGTGGCGACTCGCGAGGGCCGGAACCGCCCGCGGGCGTGCACGATCAGGGGCACGCGCGCGGCATGCTCGCGAAACGACATCTTGTACCAGAGGCCGCGCTCGCCCAGGAAGTCGCCGTGGTCGGAGGTCAGGATGACGCTCGTGTTCTCGGCAAAATTGCAGGCCTCGAGGGTTGCCAGCAAGGCGCCGATATGGTCGTCCACGTAGGAGATGGCGGCGTAATAGCCGTGCCGCGCGGCAAGCACGTCCGCCTCGGCAATCTCGTGCTCGCACATGGCCGACATGTCGTGCAGCCGGCAGCCATGCGCGTCCATGTTCGCATAGGGGACGGGATCGGTCGCGGGCGCATCGATATCCTCGTCGCGGTAGAGGTTCCAGTACTTCGGCCGTGCGATGTAAGGATCGTGCGGATGGGTGAAGGACACCGTCAGGCAGAACGGCAGCGTGTCGGAGGCCCGCGCGAAATCATAGAGACGCCGGCGGGCGAGGAAGGCGACCTCGTCGTCATATTCAAGCTGGTTGGTGATCTCGGCGACGCCCGCCTCCTTCACCGAGGTCATGTTGTGGTACCACCAGTCGATCCGCTCACCGGGCCGGCTCCAGTCCGGCGTCCAGCCGAAATCGGCCGGATAGATGTCAGTCGTCAGCCGCTCCTCGAAGCCGTGCAGTTGGTCCGGCCCGACGAAATGCATCTTGCCCGAGAGGCACGTGCGGTAGCCTTCGAGCCTGAGATAATGGGCGAAGGTCGGGATCGACGAGCGGAACTCGGCGGCATTGTCGTAGACGGCAGTGCGCGAGGGCAGCCCGCCTGTCATCAGGGTGGCGCGCGCCGGGGCGCAGAGCGGCGAATTCGTATAGGCGTTGGCAAATATCACGCCATCGGCCGCGAGGCGTTCGATGTGCGGCGCCTTGACGACGCGATGGCCGTAGCAGGGCAGGAAGGGTGCAGCCAGCTGGTCGGCGACGATGAGCAGGATGTTGGGTTTCTCGGCGGGCATTTGGTCGCAGGCTCGGAATGGGAGCAGGCATCGTAGGCGCTAAGCCTTAACCGACCAATCCCGACTTCCAAAAATCGAGCTTGCTTCAACAAATTAGGGGTTGACTCTTTGTGCGATCAGCACAAACTCAGCATTGCCGCGTCGGCGTGCCGGGGCGGCACCTGTCAACCCCCTGAAAGCAACATGGGCTGTACCCTCTCCGGCATTCCCTCCCGGTCTCCAGCGGGACTTGCGATGCCGAAAACATTGTGTGGTAGTCGCGGTTCCTGCCGCGTGAGAGGTATCGGTCGCTAGGCGACCGCCCTGCTCACCCGGGTCCGCGAAAGTCGGGCCTGAGGTGAGCGATGCTTGAACAGCTCCAAACCGCAGTCAGACTCTCGCGCGCTTGCGCTAATGCGAGCGCGGTTTCGCGCGCGCCCATTGGCCCGTCGCGCGCCTTGTGCTGCCTTGCGCGCCCGCCCTTGTCGTGCGGCGAGCAGCCTGAACAGAGGAGGACGAATTGAACGACGGCCCTAGGTGCCCCGCCTGCCGCGTCATCGACGCGCCGGCGGGTTCCGGTTCGAACACCAAAGACATCATCCACTCACCCGACTAGCCGCCAGCCGCCGCAGGGTTCAGAGCGCCAGCCTATGGCACGAGCTCTCCCTTCGCCGGAAGGCAAAGGAGATGAGCCATGACCCTCAAGCCCAACCTCTCAGCGCCGGTATGGAGCGCCGTTCTCGACGATGCGCATATCGGCGACATCAACGGCGCCTTCGGCACCATCCGTCAGGGCGACATCGCGCCCCGCACCTCCTGGAGGCATCGCCTCCAGACGCTCCTTGCCATCATCGGGCCAGGGCTCATCGTCATGGTCGGCGACAATGACGCGGGGGCCTTCGGGACCTACACTCAGGCCGGCCAGAACTACGGCACGACGCTGCTGTGGACACTTGCCCTGCTGATCCCGGTCCTCTACGTCAACCAGGAGATGGTGCTGCGGCTCGGCGCAGTCTCGGGGGTCGGCCACGCCCGGCTCATCCTGGAGCGGTTCGGCAAGTTCTGGGGCGCCTTCAGCGTCATCGACCTGTTTCTTCTCAACGCCCTGACCATTGTCACCGAGTTCATCGGCATTGCGCTCGCGCTCGACTACCTCGGGCTGCCCAAGACGCTCGGCGTGATCGTTTCCGCGATTCTCATTGTCGCCGCCGTCAGCACGGGCAATTTCCGGCGCTTCGAGCGATTTTCGATGGTGCTGGTGTTTGCCAGCCTGTTGCTGGTGCCAATCTACCTGATGGTCCACCCGCCTCTCACCGAGGTGGCGCGCGATTTCGTCGTTCCCCAATTGCCGACAGGCGGCAAGCTCAGCGATGTGATGCTGCTTGTCATCGCCATCGTCGGGACGACGGTCGCCCCCTGGCAGCTCTTCTTCCAGCAGAGCTATGTCATCGACAAGCGCATCACGCCGCGCTTCATCAAATATGAGCGGCTCGATCTGTGGATCGGCATTGCGCTGGTCATCGTGGGGGCCGTCGCCATGATGGCGTTCACGGCGGCGACCTTCGCGGGCAGGCCCGAATTCGGCAATTTCGCGGACGCGGGCGCCGTGGCGGCTGGCCTCGAGACTTACGTGGGCAAGGCGGCGGGCGTGATGTTTGCGATCGCCCTCATCGATGCGGCCCTGATCGGGGCATCGGCGGTCTCGCTCTCGACCGCTTACGCCATCGGCGATGTCCTGTCGTTGCGCCATTCCCTGCACCGCAAGGTCGGCGACGCGAAAGGCTTTTACGCCGTCTACTTCCTGCTGATCGCGGTGGCGGCGGCGGTCGTCCTGACCCCCGGCGCGCCCCTGGGCCTCCTGACCAACGCGGTGCAGACGCTTGCCGGCGTCCTCCTGCCGAGCGCCACAGTCTTCCTGCTCTTGTTGTGCAACGACAAGGCGGTCCTCGGCCCCTGGGTGAACCCGCGCTGGCTCAACTACTTCACCGGCGGGGTGATCGCTGCGCTCGTGCTGCTGTCGATCATTCTCACGATATCGGTGCTGTTTCCCGATGCGGCGAGCGAGACGGTGATCCTGGCGATCCTTGGCGGCGGCGGGGCGGCCGCCTTGATCATCGCGCTCGTGACGCTGGCTCTCGGCCGCAGCAGCACGCGCCGCATGCCGGACGCCCACGATCTTGCAGCGACCGCGCGCCATACCTGGCGGATGCCGCCGCTGAACGAACTTGCACCGGCAAAACTCTCGCTTCCCGCCAAGGTCTGGATGGCGGCGCTGCGCCTCTATCTGGTGGTTGCCGGCGGACTGGTGTTGGTGCGGATCGTTCAGCTCGCAATGGGCTGAGGCAAGCCTGGTCCACCGTTTCCATGAAACCGATCCTTGTCATCCCGGAAGCGCGAAGCGCACTCCGGGATCGGCGCCAGATCCCGGCTCTCCGCTTCGCTGCGGCCGGGATGACACTGATATGATGCGAACCACGGACATGCTCGACTAGTCATCGATCCTCTTGGTGCCCGGCGACAAAGCCGGGCACTATCGCGCCCCATCGAGGTGATCCGCTCTGCATTGCAATATCCCCTCCCCCAGGATAGGATATTGCATGAAACATCGGTCCCACCCCGAGATCATCAAGCGCCTCAAGCGCGCGCACGGGCACCTTGCCGGCGTCCTGGCCATGTTCGAGCAAGACCGCCCCTGCCTCGACCTTGCCCAGCAGCTGCACGCAGTCGAGAACGCCGTCAGCAACGCCAAGCGCGAGTTGATCCACGACCATATCGAGCACTGTCTCGACGGCCCGCAGCCCGATGCCGCCATGGCCCTCAGCGAATTGAGGCAACTCGCCAAGTACCTCTAGCGGAGAGCCGTGATGAGCTTCGCGCCGCAGTTGCTGCTGGTCTGCTCCGTCGCCGCGGTGGGCATCTTGCACACCATCGTTCCAGACCATTGGCTGCCGATTGCACTCATCGCGCGGCAGCGCGGCTGGTCGCCGGCCGAAACGGCACACGCGGCGCTTCAGGCAGGTGCCGGCCACGTCCTTTCGACGCTGGCCATTGCGGTGGTCGTCTGGCTCGCCGGGGTCGCCGCCGCCGCAGCCCTCGGCCGCCTCATCGACACTGCGGTCAGCATCGCCCTCATTGCCTTTGGCGGCTGGGTGGTCATCGCGGCGCTTGTGGAGATGCGGCACGCCGCTCGCGACCGGGCCTCCTCCCCCCGGGATGCCGAGGCCGGTCTCTCCGCCACGCAGATCAACTCTCCGCCGAGTGGGCGCACAGCATTGCTGCTGATTGTCGGCTCATCGCCCATGGTCGAAGGCATCCCCGCGTTCTTCGCGGCGGGAAAATACGGCCTCGGCGTCATCGGCGTGATGGCCGTCGTCTTCGCAGTTTCCACGATGGCAACCTACGTCGTGCTCTGCGTCTATTCCACGATGGGCCTGCAGCGCGTCCGTCTCGGCCCGATCGAAAGGTACGGCGAGGTGCTGAGCGGCGCTCTCATCGCGCTGATCGGCCTTGCATTCTTGATCTGGCCCATTCTGTGATGCCCGCGCGACTGTCGGTTACCTGATTGGCCGCGGGTCCCTGGCTTCCTCGCGGCCGGGCAATGTTCGCAGGAGAATCGCTATGAGTGTGGCAATCGAGCAGGCGGTGCTCAGCCTTGCGACCGCCGTGGGCCTCGGCGCGGCAATCGGCTTCGAGCGGCAGTGGCGCCATCGACTGGCAGGCCTTCGTACCAACACGCTGGTGTCTTTGGGCGCGGCGAGCTTCGTCTTGTTTTCCTTGCTCGGACCAGGCGAGTCGAGCCCCACCCGCGTTGCCGCCCAGGTCGTCTCCGGGATCGGCTTTCTGGGTGCGGGCGTCATCTTCAAGGAGGGACTGAGCGTTCGCGGCCTCAACACGGCGGCGACATTATGGTGCTCGTCGGCGGTCGGCGTCCTGGCGGGCGGCGGCTACTACCTCTATGCGGCGCTTTCCGCCGCATTCGTGGTTGCCGTCAATCTGCTTCTTCGGCCGCTTGTCAACGCGATCAATCGCCAGCCGCTCGAAAGCGCGGAAGTCGAAACAACCTATCTTGTGACTGTCATTTGCCGTGGCGCGGAGGAGGCGCATGTCCGGGCACTCCTGCTCCAGGGCTTCAGTACCGGCGACTTGCACCTGCATGAGCTTGACAGTTCGAATATCGAGGACACCGATCGCGTCGAAGTGACCGCCAAGCTCACGTCCGACAAACGGCGTGAGATCTCGCTCGAATACATCGTCGGTCGGCTGAGCCTCGAGGCCAGCGTCACCGCGGCGCGCTGGCAATCCCTGACCACTATGAGTTAGCGGGTGTTGAAAGGCGCCGAACAGCTCATATGACCGGCCGCTTTGCCGCCTGGCAACGATAGCGAAGGACCGGGCAACGGCGATGGCGCGCCCGGCGCTGCGGCCGGGCCCTCAATTCGGATTGGAGGATTGCATCGATCCGGTCGGTGCGTTTTGCTGGCCGTTCGGCGCCTCGATCGAAACCCAGACGTTCGGATCCTCTTGCGACTGGCGCTTCACGAAACGATAGCCGGTCGCATCCCAGGGCCGAACCTCGCTCGAGAGGTTGTCGAGCACGAATTCACCGTGGTCGGTGCGCACCGTGAGGATGGCGTGTCCTTCATCGTTGAGGTCACGCACGATCGTCATCAGCAGGGCCTGGCGCGGCAGGCCTGCCTCCATCAGAAGCTTGCGCTTGTAGAGCGCGTAGATCTTGCAGTCGCCCTTGCCGTCCACCGGATAGTCCCAGTGGTCGAGGATCGTGCCCCAGTGTTCGAGATTGCTGATGGGCACGATGGAGGCGTTGACCCGCCGATTGATCCGGTCGAGCAGCCGCCAGGTCTTGTCCGACAGCCGGACGTCGACGGCCGGCAACGGTGCCACGTCGCATTCCTGCGGGCGGCGCGTGCAGAAATCCCGCCATCCGTACGGCACCCGCGTCTCCGGCCCGAGAGCGGCATAACTGGCATGAGGCTCGGCAGCCTCGACTGGGCTAGCGAGCGCGATCCAACCCATCACTGCGGCTGCGGCCGCAATTGCCGCACCAGCCCATTTGGCGTTCATGTCAATAGCCCCGGTCTTACCCTTGGGCCATCGTCTCGCGCCGGATTTGCCACCCGTCTAAGTCGAACGATAGGATTTTAGCGAATGCGATTACGCGCCCTTCCGAGCGATGTCCGGCCTGAAATCCACCTGGGTTCGATCGAGGCGATAGGCTTCGAATTCCTGCCCGGGAGCGATCGCCGCTGTCCTCGGCCGAAAGCCAGGTGTCCGCTGCACCGCCCTGCCCGCAGCAGCGCCCTTGCATGCTTTTGGTAAACGGCGGACCCGACCGAGCTTTACCATGACAATGATGGTAAACGAGGGGTGTGCTGGATCGCTCCAGTCGAGTGCTTTGATGGGTCAAATCATCTTGGTGTCATCCCGGCCGCTGCGAAGCGGAGAGCCGGGATCTGGCGCCGGATTCCCGGATAGCACTCCGCGCTTCGGGGATGACAAGGATCGGTTTCATGGAAACGACAGTCGAGGTATCGCTAGCCCCATGTGATCGCCCACGGCGCATGCGGCCGAAGGCGTCACCGGCGCGTCACCGCAGTGTGATGATCGCAAGGCGGTGCCCTGTCAGGGACGATGACCAACGAAGGGTGTGAGACATGCCGGCGGCCACCGACACGGTCCTACTGCGCAACCGCTTTCTCGTCCACATCTTTGCAAGACCGCGACTTCTCATCTGCGTCCTGCTCGCGATTGCGACGTACTTTGCCATGCCGGCCGCCTGGCACCCTTCGACGCGCACCCTGATCGCCTGGAACCTCGGCACCTGGCTCTATGTTGTCCTGGCCGCCGTGATGATGGCCAGATCAAGCGAAGCCTCGATCCGCCATCGGGCCCTTCTGACCGACGAGAGCCGATTTGTCGTCCTTACCCTCGCGGTCGTTGCGGCCGCGGCAAGTCTCGGCGCGATCTTCGCGCAGCTCGCCGCCGTGAAGGAGGCGCAGGGCTATCTCAAAGGCATGCATCTCGGTCTTGCTGCCGCCACCATCCTGAGCGCCTGGGTGTTCATCCACGTCATCTTCGCGCAGCACTACGCTCACGAATTTTTCGTCGAGCGCGACAACGAAAAACTGCTGCCGGAAGATGCCCGCGGCGGCCTGCGTTTCCCCGACACCCGCCAGCCGACCTACATCGACTTCCTCTACTATTCCTTCGTCATCGGCTGTGCTTCCCAGACCGCCGACGTCGAGACGACGTCGCGCCCGATGCGGGTCATCACGGTCCTTCACGGCGTGATCTCGTTCTTCTTCAATACGACGATTCTCGCCCTGACGATCAACATCGGATCCGGGCTGATCTCGTAGAGCCAACGCGATAAGCTGGCGCGTCCTGGACCCTTACGAGTTCAGCTGCGGCGTGCGCCACTTCAGGCCGGGAAAGCGTGCAAAGTCGCGGTCGAGCGTGATCCACTCGCAGCCCCACTCGATCGCAAGGGCTGCAAACCAGGCATCTGCCACCCGGGGGCCACGCGTGCCGGTCTCAACACAGAGTCGCCTGAAGATGGCCCAGTGGCGTCCGCCAGGCTCGACGATGTCACAGTGCGGCTGGCGAAGAAGAGAGTCGCAGAATGCAAATGCCTCTTCCAAGGGACTTGGTTCGACAAAAATGCGCGAGTTCGTGGTGATCCGAACCACGGCGCTTAGGACGGCGGGCGACACTCCGAACTGTTCCTCGCCATCGACGACGCCCCTAAGCCACGCGCGGGAAAGATCGTGTTGCTCCATGTCCTTGCGAAAGGCATAGATCAAGACATTGACGTCGGCCAAAATCACGTGAACCGCTTCATGCGTCGCGCAGCGTCGAGATCATCGAGTTCCTGCAGCATCGCCGAATCGGTCATGTCGATCCCAGGCAAGAGGCCGCCCCTGGCCTTGCTGATCGGCGGAAGCGTGCGTTTCCGCTTTGCTGAGCGGGACGTCTCCGATAGCACGACGCGAAGTCCCTCCTCGATTAGGGATGTCACGGTTCTGCCTTCCGCATCGGCCTTGCGCCTTGCCCGGTCGAGAAGCTCTTCGGGAAGTCGAACTGTCGTTCGCTGGTTCATATGTCAAGGCATACGCCACGAGTGTCTATATGTCCATTGCGACGCGTGTGCCGCCTCTCGCGCGCCCGCTCGACATCTCCCGCTGCCGGCCCCACATTGGCCATGAGTGATTCGCACTCTGTTCTCGCCTTCCGGGGTTCTGCGTCTTGGCCGATCCGCTTGCCCGCACGTCCGCACCGGCAGCCGCACGGCCAGGCTCCGGCCTTGCCGAGCGGGCGCGCGCCGGCGCAACCGGGCACGCGGCTTATGTTGCCGGCCTTAACCCGGAGCAGCGCCAGGCGGTCGAGGCGCTCGATGGCCCGGTGCTGGTGCTCGCGGGCGCCGGCACCGGCAAGACGCGGGTGCTGACGACCCGCATCGCCCACATCATCGCCACCGGCCGCGCCCGCGCCCACGAGATCCTGGCCGTCACCTTCACCAACAAGGCCGCGCGCGAGATGAAGGAGCGGGTCGGCCTCCTCATCGGCCCGGCCGGCGAAGGCATGCCATGGCTCGGCACCTTCCATTCGATCGGCACAAGGATCCTGCGCCGCCATGCCGAGCTTGTCGGGCTGAAGAGCGGTTTCACCATTCTCGACACCGACGACCAGATCCGCCTGATGAAGCAGGTGATCACGGCCGAGAATATCGACGAGAAGCGCTGGCCGGCCCGCTCGCTCGCCGGGCTGATCGATGGCTGGAAGAACCGCGGCCTCGAACCCTCGCGCGTGCCCGCCGCCGAGGCTGAGAGCTTTGCCGGCGGCAAGGGCAGCAGGCTCTATGCCCTGTACCAGGAGCGGCTGAAGGTTCTCAACGCTGTCGATTTCGGCGACCTGCTGCTCGAAGGCCTGCGGCTTTTGCGCGACAATCCCGACATCCTGCGACAGTACCAGGACCGCTTCCGGTTCATGCTGGTCGACGAGTACCAGGACACCAATACCGTCCAATATCTGTGGCTGAAGCTCCTGGCGCAGGGCCGCCATAACGTCTGCTGCGTCGGCGAAGACGACCAGTCGATCTACGGCTGGCGCGGCACCGAAGTCGACAACATCCTGCGTTTCGAGCACGATTTCCCGGGCGCCAGGATCATTCGTCTGGAGCGCAACTATCGCTCGACGGGGCATATCCTGGCGGCGGCCGCCCATCTCATCGCCCACAATCAGGGCCGGCTCGGCAAGACCCTGTTCACTGACGATGAGCTCGGTGAGAAGCCGACCGTCACCGGCGTCTGGGACTCCGAAGAAGAGGCCCGCGTCATCGGCGAGGAGGTCGAGCAGCTGCAGCGAAAGGGCCACGAGCTCGACGAAATCGCCATCCTCGTGCGCGCCTCCTTCCAGATGCGCGAGTTCGAGGAGCGGTTCATCACCCTTGGCGTCCCTTATCGAGTCATCGGCGGCCCGCGCTTCTACGAGCGCATGGAGATCCGCGACGCGCTCGCCTATCTGCGCTGCGTGGCGCAGCCCGCCGACGATCTTGCCTTCGAGCGCATTGTCAACGTGCCCAAGCGCGGCCTCGGCGATTCGACCCTCCAGCTGCTGCACGATTATGGGCGGCGCCAGAACGTGCCGCTGATGCAGGCAGCCCGCGTGCTCACCGAGACGGAGGAGCTGAAGGCCAAGCCGCGCAAGGCGCTGCGCGACCTCCTCGCCGATTTCGCGCGCTGGACGGGGCGGCTCGAAGAGCTGCGGCACACCGAGCTTGCCGAAATGGTCCTGGAGGAATCGGGCTACACGGACATCTGGAAGAACGACCGCACCGCAGATGCCGCGGGCCGGCTCGAGAACCTCAAGGAGCTCATCCGCTCGATGGAGGAATATCCCGATCTCGGGTCGTTCCTCGAACATGTCGCGCTGGTGATGGACGCCGACGGCGCCAACGACGGCGGGGCGCGCGTGTCGGTCATGACGCTCCACGCCGCCAAGGGCCTGGAGTTCGAGACGGTGTTTCTTCCCGGCTGGGAAGAGGGACTTTTTCCGCACCAGCGCTCGCTCGACGAGAACGGCCGCGCCGGCCTCGAAGAGGAACGCCGGCTCGCCTATGTCGGGCTCACCCGCACCAAGCGCCGCGCCAAGATCTATTTTGCCACCAATCGGCGTATTCGCGGCCTGTGGCAGACGACGATGCCGTCGCGCTTTCTCGACGAACTGCCGGCCGCGCATGTCGATGTGGTCGACCCGCCGGGCGGGCGCAGCTTCGGCGCCTATGCGCAGTCGCGCTTCGACCGCATGGACACGTTCGCCTCGCCTTACGCGACGCCGGGCTGGCAGCGGGCGCAACAGAGAAAGGCGCAGGAGCCGGGGCGCGGACCGGCGGTCGGCGGGCGGCGCAGCTGGGGCACTTCGGCCGCAGGTCCCCTGCTGATCGAAGGCGAGCTCGTGGCGAAATCGACCGGCAGCTCATCCTTCGGCAAGGGCGCACGCGTGTTTCACCTGAAGTTCGGCAACGGCACGGTCGCCGCCGTCGACGGCAACAAGCTGACGGTCGATTTCGACAAGGCCGGGCGGAAGATGGTGGTGGATAGTTTCGTCAGAGGGGTGTGAACAGCCATGATTGGGCGCCCGTCTCGAGGACAACGAAGACGACAGTCGGCTGCGAGATCCCGGGGACTGCTTGCTTACCAACAGCCGCGACATCAGACGCCGCCTCGAAGCTGAGGGCTGGACTTTGGCTCGGGTTCATGGTTCTCATCACACTTTCAAACATCGAGACAAGAAGCTTCCGATCACTTTTCAACATCCAGTCAAGGATCTCGCGTCGGTCTGGTGAGAAAGATCTATCGTCTGGCGGGTTGGGACAAGGACTGATCAGAGAACTATGACTTACTACATCGCCATTCTGGAGGATGAAGAAGGCAAAGCTGCGGGCTTGTGGTTTCCCGACGTTCCAGGTTGCTTTTCGACGGCGGACTCCGTCGAGGAAGCAATGCTGAACGCACCGGGAGCCCTCGAAGCCCATGCCGAGGTTCTCGCCGAATTGGGGCAGCCGATGCCTATTCCAAGAAGCCTGAGCGAACTGAAGGCCGATCCGGAGGTCGCTGCCGAAATGGCAAAATACATCGTGGCATTGATCCCCTTCGGATCCGCGCAGGTGAGGACGGCCGCGGAATAGATCGCAAGCTGCCGACGCCGTCTGGCCGCCAACCGGTGTCCGCCTTCTCGGCCCCCTGACCCCAGACTCATGAATCGCTTGCGCGAAACCGCGATTCGCCTGCCTCGACTTCGCGGCACACAAGGATGGAGCGCTGGCGCTCCCACTCCTTCAGCCCGGCAAGGTCCTTGTAGTTCCACCGACAGCTCCAACACATCTTGTGCGGCTTGCACATCGCGCACGAACGCTGCTTTTTTTTGGTCCTCTTTCGCATTTTTGCCGCCAGTCGGTACGGTGCCGAATCCGGCATCCCGTGCCGTGAGAATATGAATCGTAGAGAGCGGCCTGTATAGTCAAACATCGTGACCGACCCGAGCTTACCGCCCGACCGATGACGGCCGAGGAATATCTCGTCTGGCACCAGAGCCAGACGGAGCACTATGAACATGTCGATGGCGCCCCACGCCTCAAATTCGTGAACGCGGGACGGCCCGCAGACGACGGTCGGCGCGACGCTGGCGCACATCCTGCTGACCGAGCATCTGCGTGGCGTCCCTCGCCGACCTGTCGCGGCCGACGGCAGGGTCGTGCGGACGGCGGGCCGGCCCCCTCAGTCGGCTAGCGCCCCCAGCTCCCCGCGCGCGGGAGCATCCGCGTCGGCATCGCAATCGGATGCTCGGTCTGCTATGCGACGCCATGCTCGAAGGCCTTCCCCCGAACAACGCCGCGCATGTCATGCGGCTGCGCTGCGACGAGGCGACGGCGCGTGCAGTCGCCGACGTCATCGTCGAGAGCTTCGACCCGGCGGATACCGCGGCGGCAGCCTTCGAGGTCGACTCGAACCCCCCGGCGAGCGCTGCTCACGCGTCTCGCTGGACCGTCGAGGTCTTCTTCGGCCGGGCGCCGGACGAGGCGACGGTTCGCGTCCTCGTCGCCGCGGCCGCGGGGACGCAGGTGGCGCAGGCCCTCGTCTTCGAGCGCGTCGCCGAGCGCGACTGGGTGCAGACCTCGCTCGATGGCCTTGCTCCCGTGCGCGCCGGGCGCTTCCTCGTGCATGGTGCGCATGCGTGCGGCGACGTGCGGCCAAACGACCTCGCCCTTGAAATCGAGGCGGCTCTCGCCTTCGGCACGGGCCACCACGGCACGACGCGCGGCTGCCTGATCCTGCTCGATGCCGTCCTGAAGCGGCGCTGGCCGGCCCGCATCCTCGATATCGGCACCGGCACGGGCGTGCTCGCCATGGCAGCCGCCAAGGCCTTGAAGCATCCGGTCGCCGCAAGTGATATCGATGGCGTGGCCGTCGAGACGGCCCGCGCCAATGCGCGGCGCAACGGCGTTGCGGCCTGGGTGAGGCCGGTGATGGCGCGCGGGGCATGGCATTCGCAGCTGCGCCGCGGCGCGCCGTATGATCTGATCCTCGCCAACATCCTGGCGCGGCCGCTGCGGCTGCTTGCACCCTCGCTTGCCTCCCTCGCCGCCCCTCATGCGGAGCTGATCCTCTCCGGCCTCCTCGCCGGCGATGTTGCCGGCCTCCTGTCGGCCTATCGCGCGCAGGGATTTGCCCTTGCGCGTCGCCTCTATCTCGACGGCTGGGCGACGCTCCTCCTGTCGCGCGGCGGCGCCGCTCCACGCCCGCGACGCCCGGTTTGAAGTCTGCTCGTTGCGATGGCGGCCTGCGCCGGCCTATGGTGAGACATGTTCGAAGCCCAGTTCCAGACTTTCGAGGACACCGCCGATCCGTCGCAGGGCAAGGCCCGCGCCACGGCCTTGCGCGAAGAGCTGCGGCGCCGCGGCCTCGACGGCTTTCTTGTGCCGCGCGCCGACGAACATCAGAACGAGTATGTGCCGAAGCCGGCCGAGCGCCTGGCCTGGCTGACGGGATTTTCCGGTTCGGCCGGGCTTGCCATCGTGCTCCTCGACAAAGCGGCGATCTTCATCGACGGGCGCTATACGCTGCAGGTGCGCGAGCAGGTCGATCTCGCCGTCTTCCCGCCCCAGCACATCGTCGAGGCGCCGCCCGAGAGCTGGATCGAGGCCAATCTGCGCAAGGGGGCCAAGCTCGGCTATGATCCGTGGCTGCACACGCCCGCTGCGGTTGAACGCTATGAGCGCGCCGCCAGGGCCGCCGGCGCCAGCCTTGTCCCCGTCGATTCGAACCCGATCGATGCGGTACGCACCGATCGGCCCGAGGCGACCTTCGGCCCTGTCAGCCTGCATCGCAAGCGCTATGCAGGCGAAGCTGCCGCCAAGAAGATCGCACGCGTTCAGGAGGCGCTGGCCAAAGCCAAGTGCGACGCCCTTCTCGTCAGCGACCCCCACTCGGTCGCCTGGCTCTATAACATCCGCGGCGCGGACGTCGGCCACACGCCCCTGCCGCTGTCGTTTGCCGTTGTGCCGCGCGAGGGCCGCACGAGCCTCTACATCGATGGCCGCAAGCTCTCCAACAGCGTGCGCCACGCGCTCGCCGAGCTGGTCGAGATCGAAGAGCCTGCGCTCCTGCCTGCCGGCATTGACAAACTCGGCGGGCGCAAGGCGCGCGTGCGGTTCGACCAGGCGACGGCGCCTGCAAGGCTGAGCCAGGCGCTGGCCGCCGCCGGCGGAACGGCCGACCTCGGCGCCGATCCGATCGCGCTGATGAAGGCCGTCAAGAATGCGGCCGAGCTTGTGGGCGCCCGCGCCGCACAGTTGCGCGATGCCGGTGCCTTTGCGCGCTTTCTCGCCTGGTTCGCCGCCGAGGCGCCCGGCGGCAAGCTCACGGAAATTGCGGCAACGCAGGCGCTCGAGACGTTTCGGCGCGAGACCGGAAAGCTCAAGGACGTCTCGTTCCCCACGATCGCGGGGGCCGGACCGAATTCCGCCATCCCGCACTATCGCGTCAGCGAACGCTCGAACCGCAGGATCGCCAAGGGCATCTTCCTCATCGACAGCGGCGCGCAATACGAGGACGGCACGACCGACATTACCCGCACCCTCGCCGTGGGCAGGCCGACGGCCGAGATGCGCGACCGCTTCACCCGCGTCCTGAAAGGGCATGTCGCCATTGCGCGCGCCGCATTCCCGAAAGGCACGTCCGGCGCGCAGCTCGATGCGTTTGCGCGCGCTGCGCTGTGGAACGCCGGGCTCGACTACGACCATGGCACCGGCCACGGCGTCGGTTCCTATCTTTCCGTGCACGAAGGACCGCAGCGGATTTCAAAGCTCGGCGCGGCGCCGCTCGAGCCGGGGATGATCATTTCGAACGAGCCCGGCTACTACAAGGCCGGCCATTGGGGTGTCCGCACGGAAAACCTCGTGCTGGTCGAGAAGCGCGCCATCGCCGGGGCGGAGCGCGACATGTACGGCTTCGACACGCTCTCGCTCGCGCCGATCGATCTTGCCCTCGTCGAGCCGAAGCTTTTGACCGCCGAGGAGACGTTGTGGCTGAACGCCTACCATGCGCGCGTGCGGCGGGAGGTATCGCCTCTCCTTGACGGGCCGACCCGCAAGTGGCTCAAGGCCGCGACGAGGGCGATTGATTAGGCCATCGATTCCATGAACCGGGCTCGTCATCCCGGAAGCGCGAAGCGCTGTCCGGGATCCGGAGACAACGCCCGAGAAGGTGCATGTTCCGGATCCTGGCTCTCCGCTTCACTCCGGCCGGGATGACACCTGCGGCCCTGGCGGCGAGGGGCTCGTTCCCTTCACTTTGAGGCGGCAAGTGCCGCCCGGATCGAGGTCTCTCCCTGATCGTTGGTGTCGCGGATGTCGTCGAGCTTCCAGCCGCCGGCCTCCTTGATGAAGTCGTAGTGTACGGCAATCGCCTTGCCGAACCCCACGAATCTCGCCACCACGACCGAGCGCTCGGGCGATTCCTTCTCCACCGTGATCTCCAGTTTCTTGACGTCGGGGTCCTGAGAATTGGTGATCGGATCCCAATCGATCGTGACGCCGTTGGCCTTGGCGTCTGCGGCTTCCACCTTGGTTGCGGCAGCCAGAAATGCCTTCGAGAAATAGCGGGCGCGGACCGACTTGTCGTCGTAGGCAGTGGTGCCCTCATATTTGCCGTTCGGGCCGGCCGAGAGTTTGTAGAAAAGGACGACAATATCGCGCGGCGTCGTGGCGGTTAGCCGTGGTGCGGCGAGTGCAGACACTGCCAGGCACGCGGCAAACGCGAGAGCGGCAGGAAAGGCGCCGAGGCGCATGGCAAAACTCCCCCATCATTTGCGGTCGCCCGGAACAGCAGGACCCATGTCAGCCGAGCCAGGCGCGCAATATGACCACGCTGAGGACCCCGACGACAACTGTGCCGAGCAGCGGCAGCCGCGTTGCGGCGAGCGCGGTCACAAAGGCAGCGGTCGTCTCTGCCTTGCCGGTTGCCAGCACCGTCGGCGCGATGACGGCGACAAGCACGGAGGGAGGAATGGCCTCGAACGCGGACGCCGCGCGGCCGCGCAAGGCCAACCTCCCGGCGAGGAAAATGCCGGCAATGCGCGTTGCATAGGTCACTGCTGCCATCGCCAGGATCGCCGTCAACGCCACCGGATCGAGGCTCATCCGACGATTCCGCTGTCTGCAGGCGCCGCCAGGTAGGCGGCGATGATGCCGGCCAGCGCGCCGCAGGCGACGTGCCATGGCGGGCCAACGATCAGGTAGACGAAGGCGGAGACAAGGGCGCTCGCGACCACCGTGATGGCCGTGGTGCGGCCTTTCCAGAATCCGGCGATCAGTCCGATGAAGACAGCCGGAAAGGCGAAATCGGCCCCGAGCCGCCGTGGGTCGCCGAGAAACGAGCCACCGATCGCGCCGAGCGTGGAGGCGATCACCCAGTTCGCCCAAAATACCGCGCCCATCGTCAGAAAATAGGCGGGCGTCAAGGCCCGGGTGCTTGCCCGCCGCTCCGACAGCGCCCAGTTCTCGTCCGCCAGTACGGCAAAGCCGAGAAACCGCTGCAGGGGCGAGAACAGGCCGGTCTTCGGGGCGAGCGAAGCGCTCATCAGGATATGGCGCGCGTTGATGAGCAGCGTCGAGAAGGCAAGTAGCAGGATCGGTGCCGGCGTGCGCCAGATTTCGATCGCGGCGAACTGCGCGCCGCCGGCAAACACCAGCATCGACATCGCCACCACCTCGGCCGGCGCAAGGCCCTTGCTCACACCGAGCGCGCCGCACAAAAGCCCGATCGGCAGGGCGGCGGCAATGAGCGGCAGGATGTCCCGAACGCCGTCGCGGGCTTCTGAGCAGAAGGATATGCGGGGCTCCGCGCGCATGACCCGTGCTACACTTGTCCAGCAATCGTGGTCTTGTACGCAATTGCCCTTGGGACAGGAATTTCCCGGTAATGTCTCAGTTTTCCGGTCCGGGCGAAGATTCCGTTCCTTGACAGCTTAGCGCCAAGCATCACCTTGCGCAGTGCGTACCGCGGTGAGGATCATGCCCGCAATCCACGTTTGGTTGGTCAAGTTCATTGCCGGCTTGTGCCGCCTCTTCGGTGTAACGCCGGATTGGCTGACGAAAGACAGGCGAGGCAACCTGCCGCCCCCGTCGGGTGGCGGCTCATCATTCTGACTAGAATGCCGAAGGACCGCGCGGGGAGAGGCGCCCGGCGGCGTCAACGCCCGCGTTTGAGACACTACCGGTTTTCCCGGCGACTTGGCGTGCGCTCAGGCGAAGGCCGAGAGGAAGGACCGAATCCCTTCAAGGAGACCCGCCTTCTGCGTCTGGGCAAGCGCCGCCAGAAAGCGTCGCGCCCAGCGATGAATGTCGACCTCCTGAATCTTTTTGTACATGAGCCCATGACGTTCCCGGCGCTCCTCCAGGGACATTTCGAGCGCGTGCTTGATCGCGCCCGGAAAAGCTTCGACCTCGTGCGGATTGATGAGGAGGGCCGCGTCGAGATCGGCGGCTGCGCCGGCAAATTGCGACAGGATCAGCACGCCGGGGTCCTCGGGGTCCTGGGCTGCCACATATTCCTTGGCGACGAGATTCATGCCGTCGCGCAGCGGCGTGACCAGCGCGATATCGGCGACGCGATAGATGCCTGCGAGCTCGGTGCGCGAATAGGTGCGATTGACGTAGCGGATGGGCGTCCAATCGGCCTCGCCGTGGTGGCCGTTGATGCGGCCGACGAGTTCGCTGACCGCTCGATTCATGTCGGCGTATTCCTGGATGTCGGCCCGGCTCGTGGGCGTGATCTGAAGAAGGGTGGCTCGCCCGTGCCATTCGGGATAGGCGAGCAGGAATTGGGCGAACCCTTCCATGCGATTGGGCAGACCCTTGGTGTAGTCGAGGCGGTCGGCGCCCACGAGCAGGCGCTTGCCCCCCAGGCTCTCCTCGACCGACCGAGTGAATGCCGAACGTTCGGCGTTGCGGGCCAGACGGGCAAAAATCGCAGTTTCGATGCCGACCGGAAACGTGCCGACACGGATCGTGCGCCTGTCGAGCGTGAAACTTGTCCCGTCCCGCCCCTCCGTCCCCCCGAGCATGACGATGTAGCGGCCAAAGTTGTCCCGATCATTGTCGGTCTGAAATCCCACAAGGTCATAATAGCTGAGTGTGCCGAGACTTTCCTCGTGATGCGGCAGTGTCGTCAAAATATCCGGGGGGGGATAGGGAATGTGGAGAAAGAAGCCGATCGGGTTCTCGTGGCCGCGGCGGCGCAATTCTCGGGCGAGCGGCATCAAGTGGTAGTCGTGAACCCAAATGATGTCCTCGGGTTGAATGATGTTTGAAAGATTGTCGGCAAATATCTGGTTTACCCTGACGTAGCCGTTGAAATCCGTTCGGGTAAACTCCGCGAGATCGACCCGGTAATGCAAGGTTGGCCAAAGCACGCGATTGGCGTATCCGCTGTAATATTCCTGATAGTCGGCCGTGGATAGGTCGAGGACAACGAAGGTGATCTTGTTGCGGTGGATGATCTGCGGCTGCGTCGGGGGGTTTTCGCTGACTTTCCCGCTCCAGCCGAACCATACGCCGGTGCGGCCTTTCATGGCGGCCTTGACCGCAATCGACAGGCCGCCGGCAGCCTGCTTGCGGGCGGTCGGCAGCGCGACGCGATTGGAAACGACGACTAGGCGTGCGACCACGCTTCCTCCCATTTCAACGACAGCCGCGTGGCGGAGTTGATGATGCCCGCCATCGAATAGGTTTGCGGGAAGTTTCCCCACAACTCGCCGGCCTGAGGATGCAGGTCCTCGGAAAGAATGCCGAAGACGTTGGTATGATTGAGAATGTCGACGAACATATCCTTTGCTTCGGAAACCCTGCCGATCGCCGCGAGCGCATCGATGTACCAGAAACCGCACACCAGAAACGCCGTATCGGGTACGCCGAAATCATCCTCGGCGATGTAGCGCATGATGCGGCCGTTGCGAGTCAGCTCCCGCCCGATGGTGTCGACAGTCCGGATGAATTTTTCGTCCTGGGGCGGAACGAGGCCGAGTTCGGCAATGAGCAGGACGCTCGCATCGAGATCGGTGTGGTCGAAAGCACCAACGAAGGCGCCGCGTTTTTCGTTCCACCCGCGGGAAAGAATCTCGGCCTTCAGCCGCTCTGCATGCTCCCGCCAGCGCGCCGCCCTGTCTTTTTCGCCAAGCCTGCTCGCAATGAGCCACAGGCGGTTGCAGGCGGCCCAGCACAGCACCACCGAATACGTGTGAATGCGCTGTCGGCCACGGTATTCCCAAAGACCGGCATCGGGCGTCAAGGCGAAGCGGACCGCGCGCTTGCCCAGTTCCTCGAGCCGCTGCAGCATGGGCTCGTCTCCCTTCTTGGGAAGCCGCTCGTCGATGAACATCTGGGAGGCGCCGAGAACGACGCTTCCATAGGCGTCGTGCTGGATCTGCTCGGCCGCCTGATTGCCGACGCGCACCGGTCCATGGCCGAGGAACCCCTTCAGGTCCGGCGCGGTGGACTCTTCGAGCGGGCTCCCCGGCACGATCGAATGCACCGGCGCCACCGGCCGGTCGCGCTCGGCAACGACCGTCGTGATGTAGTCGATATAGGCTTCCATCGTCTGGGTGGTGCCGAGGCGGTTCAGCGCATTGACGACGAAATACGAATCCCGCAGCCAGCAGTAGCGATAGTCCCAGTTGCGCGAAGTGCCGGGAGCCTCTGGGATCGACGTCGTCAGCGCCGCGACGATCCCGCCGGTCTCCTCGAAGCTGCACAGTTTCAGGGTTATGGCGGCGCGGATCACCGCAAGCTGCCATTCGTAGGGGACAGCAAGGCCGCGCACCCATGCGAGCCAATAGTCGCGCGTGCGGTCCTGGAACTCGCGCGCCGTCGTCGGGATGGCACTGAGGATCGGCTCATCGGGGCCCATCATCAGGGCGACGGGACGCAGAAGTGCGAAGGGCGCCTCCTGGGCGATGTAGGAGAGAGGCGCATCCGTCGTCACCCGCACGACCTGATCGCTGCCGATGTAGCGGATGTGATTCGACCCGAGCGCGATTTCGGAGGCCTTGCGGCCGTAGTCGAAGGTCGGACGGATGCGGATGGTCACTCTCGGCAGACCGGAAATGGGCTCGATCCGCCGCACGATCATCGCCGGGCGGAAGGTGCGCTCGAACCGGCCGAACCGTGGCATGAAATCGGTGATGCGGATCGCCCCGCCCCGCGCATCGGTAAGCGTGGTCTCTACGATCGCCGTGTTGTGGACATAGGAGGTTTGAGCGTCGACGAGATCGTCGAGAAGGATGTCGCAGAACCCCTTCTCCTCATCACCCGCCAGAAGCCGCGAAAAGACCGGATTGGAATCAAGGCGCGGGAAGCACCACCACACGATCCGCGCATTGCAATCGAGGAGGCCGGCGACCCGGCAGTTGCCGATGACGGCTAAGTCGAGGTTCTGGCGTTTCATGGTTTCACCAGTTCGTCCCTGACGAGATGTCCGAGCCAGGCCCGCACGGCCGCGGGTGCCGCAAACGAGCCGGTGACGCATGGCAGGTCCTGCCCAACCGAATAGGCAAGGCCGCCGCGGGCGCGCACGGCGGCAAAGCCTGGGCGATCGGTCGTGTCATCGCCGGCGAAGATCGGCCTGCGACCAGCAAACGGCCCTTGCTCCATGAAACGACCGATCGCCCTGCCCTTGTCGTGGGCGGCACGCTTCACCTCGAAAACGCAGTGCCCGGGCAGGAGGATGAGATCCCAAGGTGCGGCCACTGCAGACCGAAGCGCGCCCTCAAGAGCCGGCGCGACGTGCGGCGCACTGCGATAGTGCACGCCGAACGAATATCTTTTGTTCTCCAGGATCACGCCGGGAAAGCCTGCGGCGACGCGCCGAACCGCGCGCCAAATCTCTTCGGGCAGCGCCGCCGCCTCATCGTGCAGGATCGGTTCGTCGGGCGAGAATCTGATCTCCGCCCCATGCACGCCGGTCGCCCTCAGCCGGAGCGGGGCAAAAAGGGTATCGAGATCTTCAATGGAGCGCCCGCTGACGAGCGCCAGGGCGCCGCCGAGACGCCGTTCGGCGGTGTGCAAATCCTCGACCAGGGAAGGCGGGACGACGACATCGCCCGGGCGCGCGGCGATATCCAGTAGCGTCCCATCGACGTCGAGGAACAGGCAGATCGTGTCAAGGTTCAGCGGCACGGCCAGGAGCTTCTCCCTGATGCGGCCGCCGCTTCATGCGGCCCTCATGGTCCGATTTGGACGCCGTATGGCTCGGGTCAAGCTTTGAACGCGTGAAAGGCCACATCGTTTCCCAAATGCCTCAAAATGAGGCATCCGGGCTTGCCCGGTCTATCGCCGCGGCCACCGGGCGAGGGCATGGATGAGACCGCCGGCGATCAGACCCCAGAAGGCGCCGCTGATGCCGAAGAAGCCGATCCCCGATGCCGTCACGATGAAGGTCACGACGGCGGCCTCGCGATCGCCCGGCTCGGCGAGCGCCGCAACCAGCGCCGATCCGAAGGCGCCGAGAAGGGCGAGGCCCGCCACCGCCTCGATCAGGATCGGCGGCGAGGCGCCCACGAAGGCGATCGCCGCGCCGGCGAGCAACCCGAATAGAAGATAGGCGCCGCCTGTCGTGATTGCTGCCCAATAGCGCCGCTTCGGGTCGGGATGGGCATCAGGCCCGGCGCAGAGCGCCGCGGTGATCGCCGCAAGATTGATGGCATGGCCGCCGAAGGGCGCTGCGAGGAGGCTGAAAAGGCCCGTGACCGTGAACAGAGGACCAGGCGCGGGGCGGTAGCCGTTGACGTTGAGGACGGCGATGCCGGGGATATTCTGCGAGGCCATGGTGACGACGAACAATGGCAGCGCGATGCCGATCAGCGCGGCCAGAGAAAACGACGGCGTCACAAGCACCGGAAGAGGCCAGAGCGATCCCTCGACGGCCGTGCCCTGCGCCGTCACGACCACCAGGACTATTGTCACGAGGAGCGCCGCCGGCACGGCATAGAGCCGGTTGAGCCTGGCGACCAGCGCCCAGGCGACCACGACCGGCAGGCCGAGGGCCGGGGCTTGCGCCACCGCCTTCACCGGCGCAAGGCAAAGGCCGAAGAGCACGCCGGCCAGCATGGCGCTCGCAAGCGGCAACGGAATCGCGGCAACGGCCCGGCCAAGCGGCTTCCACAGGCCCGCAACGACAACGAGCGCCGCGGCGACCAAGAACGCGCCGACGGCCGCGGCAAAGCCGCCCTCCACTCTTCCCGAGGTGGCAAGGAGCGCCGCTCCGGGCGTCGACCAGGCGATGCTGATCGGCATCCTGGTCCTGGCGCTGAGGAGGATGCCGCAGATGCCCATCCCGAGCGAGAGGGCCATCAAGCCGGAGGCGGCCTGCGCCGATGTCGCGCCGACCGCCGTCAGCCCCTGGACGATCACGGCGAAGGAGCTCGCGAACCCGACGAAAGCCGCGAAAATTCCCGCGCCGAACGCCTGCCACGAGAAGGTCCGCGTGGCCACCGGATGTCCGCCGTTGCGGCCCGGCGCCAACGCGTCATCGGCGGACTGGCTGCCGCCATCTTGATGTCTGCCGAGAAAGAAGTTCACCTCTGGATCACCTTGCCAACCGCCCATTGTCCAAATCGCTGTTCGCATCGCCGGGCTAACTAGGTGGCAAGATCAATGATCTTGCCACTCAGACGTCCGTCCGCCAGCTCCAGCCTCCCGACGGTGACCGGCAGATCGAAGCGTCGCGGCCCGGCGCTGCCGGGGTTGAAGTACAATACGCCCTGTCGGGTTTCGATCTTCGCCCGGTGGGTATGCCCCGTGATCACGGCCCGAAAGCCGGCGGCCGACGGGTCGAGGTCCAGCTCCTCCAGGATGTGCAAGACGTAGAGGTAGCAATCGTCGATGTCGACAAGCTCGCTTTGCGGGAGCTGCGTGGCCCAGGCACCCTTATCGACGTTGCCCCGCACCGCGATGAGCGGTGCGAGACCGCGCAGCGCGGCGAGCACGTCGGGGCTGCCGACGTCTCCGGCGTGGATGATCAGGTCGCAGCCCCGCAGCGCCGCGACCGCTTCCGCCCGCAGCAAGCCGTGGGTATCCGCAATGACGCCAATGGATCGTTTGCGGGGCATCGCGCTGGCGGGCACTGCTGTCCATCAAAGCGTAAAGACACGTCGCTTGCCTGGGACCGCGGGCGACATCGCCATAGTCGCCCACGGCCCGCGTTGAATCCTGCCCTTATGCTGCCCGTCCCAGTCCGACGTTGCCCTTGACGCATTCAATCAGCTGCTTCAGCGAAAACGGCTTTGCCAGGAAGGCGAAGTCGACTTCCCCCTCGGGCAGATTCTTCTGGAAAGCCTCCTCCGCGTAGCCGGAAACGAAGACGATCTTGGCCTTGATGCCGCGCTTGCGCAGCTCGCCCAGCATCGTCGGCCCATCCATCTCCGGCATCACGACGTCGGAGACGACGAGATCGATCCTGCCCTTCGCCTTCTCCACGACCTGCAGCGCCTCGACCCCGGTTGCGGCCTCCAACACGGTGTAGCCGCGCGAGGCGAGCGCGCGGGCGCCGAAGGCCCGCACCGCCTCTTCGTCCTCGACGAGGAGGATCGTGCCGTGCCCCGTGAGGTCGGCGACCGGCGCCTTGGCGACTTCCTTTTTGACCTCGTCCTTCTCGCTGCGGACATGGCGCGGCAGGAAGATGCGAAACACCGTGCCGCGGCCGACCTCGCTGTGGCAGAAGACATAGCCGCCGGTCTGCTTGACGATGCCATAGACCATCGAGAGCCCGAGGCCGGTGCCCTTGCCCACCTCCTTCGTCGTGAAGAACGGCTCGAAAATCTTGGCCTTTATCTCGGCGGGAATGCCGTGCCCGCTGTCCTCGACCTCCACGACCACGTATTCGGCAGGGGTGAGCGAGGCCTCGCCAAACCCGGCGCATTCGGCGGCAGCGACGTTGCGCGTGCGGATGGTGACCTTGCCGCCACCCGGCATCGCGTCGCAGGCATTGACGACCAGATTGACGATGACCTGTTCGAGCTGGTTGCCGTCGGCCTTGACGAGCCACAGATCGCGGCCGTGCTTCATCTCGAGCTCGACTTTCTCGCCGACGATGCGCTTCAACAGCATCTGCCATTCGGACAATTCATCACCGAGCTGCAGGATCTGTGGACGCAGCGTCTGGCGGCGCGAGAAGGCGAGCAGGCGCCGCACCAGCGCCGCGGCGCGATTGGCGACCTGCCGGATCTGCATGATGTCCTGGAACGAGGGATCGGTCGGCCGATGCTTGGCGAGCAGAAGGTCGGAAAAGCCGATGATGGCGGTGAGCACGTTGTTGAAATCGTGGGCGACGCCGCCGGCAAGCTGGCCGATCGCCTGCATCTTCTGCGACTGCACGAAGTTTTCCTGCAGCGTGCGCTGCTCGGTGGTCTCGAGAGCGAAGATCGTCGCGCTGGCCCCTCCACCTGTCTGCTCGTCGTCGGCGGCCGAGACGAAGAAGCGGCCGGAACGGTCGGGAGCTCCCGTCAATGCGCCGTCGACGGGCACGATGTCGCCCCTGCCCTCGAAGGCGGCAGCGATGGCGGCTTCGAGCGCCGGCCGGTCGCGCTCCCCGATCCCGGCGTAGATGCTCGGCGCCCCTGTGCCCGTCGCAGCCTTCAGGGCTTCCGGAAAGAGCCGGGCGAACGCGGGATTGGAGCGTGTGATGCGGCCCGTCCGATCCACCGAGGCGATCGCCATCGGCGTCGCATTGAAGAAGCGGGCGAAGCGCACCTGCGCCGCGCGCAGATCTTCCTTGCTGTCCTCTCCCGGCGCGCGGTTGATGACGAGAGTGCGAGACGGACCTGCCGTGCCGTCGTCGCTGGCGAAGGCGACGCGATGCAGGAGGCGCACCGGGAGGGATTGGCCGCCGCGCCGCTTCAGGTCGATGTCGAAGAGCTCGGTCTTGACGTCGCCCGGCCGCCCGGCGACCGAAGCGAACAGCGCCGCGCCGTCGTTGGTGACGATATCGGCGAGCTTGAGGCCGCCCGAGCCGACCTGCGTCAGGTCGTAGTCGAGCCAGCCGGCGAGCGTCCCGTTCATATAGGAAATCGCCCCGTCTGGCTCCGCGGCGAAGAAGCCGGCCGGGGCGTGGTCGAGGAAGTCGATGGCGTGCTGCAGCTCCTGGAAGACGTTCTCGTGGCGCTCGCGCTCGCGCGTCACGTCGGCGATCGTCCATAGCGTCGCCGGCCGTCGCGCCGGGCGCTCGAGCGGCCGCACGCGGACGCGATACCAGCCCACCGGAGCATCGCCCTGCAGCGGCGGCGACAGCCGAATTTCTTCGGCGCCGCGTTTGCCCTCCCGCGCCGCCTGGGCCAGCCGGTAGATCGCTTCGGAGACTTCCGGCGGCCCGGCAAAGACCCGCTCGACCGAGGGGACGTTGCCGGCCTCGTGGCCTCGCGCGAGGGCAAGATAGGCGGCGTTGGCATAGATGATGCGGGCGTCGCCCTCGGTCACCAGCAGCCCTTCTGCGGCCGTGTCGCCGATCAGCTTGGTGACGTCGTTGCGGGCGGCGTGGCCGGCCAATCGAAGAAACCCGACCGCATAGCCAAAAAGCGCGCAAAGTCCTATGACAGCAAGCAGGGTGACGAGGGCAAGGATGAGCCTGGTCGCCTCATCGCGGGGAAACAGCGAGAAGGCGATCGCCGCGCCGACCAGAAGCAATGCAAGGAGGAGCACAAGGCCGGGGCTCCCGGCACGTTCGGTGCGGTCGACGGCAGCCGGAATTGTCACGTTGCTCATCGGTCGGGTTCCAGGTCAACGCCGGACCGGGTCGGCGCAACCGCTCGGTGAGTCGCGAGCATGAGGCGCGCGATCATGGTTTGCAACGGATTTGGCGGATGTGCCATGCAGACTCCACGGTCGTGTCGCATCAGGCGACAAATTTCCTGATCGCGGGTTAAGCCGCCGCCGCTTGGCGATGAAACCTGTGATAGCATTGCCTCCCGACGGGTGCGTGCGGAAGAGAGCCAGGCCATATGCAGTTTCTGAATAACCTCATCGGCGACAACAAGCTCCTGTTCATCGGCCTGCTGCTGCTTGCCGGCATCCTTGTCATCGGGCTGGTGTTCCTGATTCGCCGGCTGATGTTCGGACGCAGGTTGCGCATGACCGGCAATGCCGCCAACCGGACCCGACAGCCGCGGCTCGGCGTCGTGGACGCCTTCGACCTCGACCGGCAGCGCCAGCTCGTTCTCGTGCGTCGCGACAACGTCGAGCACCTGATCATGGTTGGCGGCCCGAACGACGTGTTGATCGAATCGCAGATCGTGCGGGCCCAGGCCCTGCCGGCGCGAGACGCTGCGGCTGGCGAGCGCGAGCCGGTGGCGCGCCCCCCCGCGGCGCCGCAGGTCGCCGCCGAGGGCCGGGCCGCAATGCGCCCGACGCCGGTGGCGGTCGAACCGACACGGGGGATCGGGCCGGAAACCGGGGGGCCGCCGCGGCCGTCGGCGGTGCCGCCGCCCCGCCCGAACAATCGGCAACCTGCGCCTTCGGAGAGGCCTGCCGGCACGCCGCCTGTGCCGGTCGCGGTCGGCGGGAGGTCGGCCAATTCGGGAAGTGCGGTCGCGCCGCCGCGCGCCACACCGCCCATGCCGCCGAAGCCGGGCGCAAGCCCGGCCGGGCCGAAGAGCGCACCACCACCGGCAGCGACCATGCGCCCGGCGCAGCCGCCGGCAAAGCCGCCCGCCCAGCCGCCCGCGGCGGCTGCGCCGAAGCCTGCCGCCCCGCAACCGCCGAAGCCGGCGGCGCAGCCCCCCACCCCCTCGCCTGCCGGCAAGCCGCCGCAACCACCGGCGGCCAAGACCGGAGCGCCCCCGGCCCCGCCGGCACCCGCCCAGAGCTGGCCTGCCGGACCGCCGCAGCCGCCGGGTGGGGAATCCACCGATGCGATCGATTCGCTGGAAGAAGAAATGGCGAAACTGCTCGGACGGCCGCTGAAACCGGACGGCGGCTAGGCCGGCCTCCGGCACCGTCACCTGCGTCGGCAACCGGGATCAGTCGTCGCGATAGACGCGCTCGCGCCGCTCGTGCCGCTCCTGCGCTTCGACGGACAACGTTGCGATCGGCCGCGCATCGAGCCGCTTCAAGGCGATGGGATCGCCGGTCTCCTCGCAATAGCCGTACGTGCCATCCTCGATGCGCTGCAATGCTGCGTCGATCTTGGCGATCAGCTTGCGTTGCCGGTCGCGGGCACGCAGCTCGATTGCCCGGTCGGTCTCCGACGATGCCCGGTCGGCAAGGTCGGGATGATTCTCGTTCTCGCTCTGCAAGGTGAGCAGCGTTTCGCGACTCTCCTTGAGGATCTCTTCTTTCCAGACGATGAGCTTCCGACGGAAATACTCTCGCTGGCGATCGTTCATGAACGGTTCTTCTTCGGATGGCCGATAGCTCTTGTCGATCGCGTCCAAAGATATCATCCCCTGGTATCTCCCCGCCGAATTTCGCGCGTCTTATAGCGACGGCGGCCGAAGGAGACAATCGAGGGAATGGGCCGAGGCGGATTAATTTTGCAATGTGAGGCGCTTGCCGGAGAGGCGACACCCGGCGGCGGCGCGAATCAGGGCGGCGCCCGCGTGGTGGAGTGGCCGAGCCGGTCGCAGAAGCCGGCGATCTCGCGGGCGGCACGATCCGGGGCCTCGCGATGCGCAAAGTGCCCGACCCCGTCAAGGGGCGCAAAATCGAGTTCGGCGAAGATCTCGCCGAGGCGGTCGGCCCAGGCGACGGGCAGGATCGGATCGCGGTCGCCCCAGCGCACGCAGGCGGGAACTTTGATCTTCGGTTCGCGCGGCGCCTGCCCCCGGATTGCGGCAAGCCGGGAGGCATTCTGGCTGATGTACCAGTTGAAGCCGCCCTGCAGGTTGCCCTCCGCGAGGAAATTGTCGACGAAGGCCTCCAGGACATCGTCGAACGCGTGGCGGTTGCCGCCCGCCCAGTGGCGCAGGAAATGGCCGATATAGAGCCGGCAGGCCTCGCGCGAGGAGCCGACGAGCGCGGCAGCAAAGGGCTGCTGATTGAACGATTGGTACCAGATCTGCGCCAGGTGGTCGGGCTCGGCCCATCTGTGGCCGATGCCGGAATGGGGGCAATTGAAGAAGAACAGGCCGGCAAGTTGCTGCGGCGCCTTGCGCGCCAGCACCTGCGCCGCGATGGCACCGATGTCGTGGCAGACGATGACGACCCGGTCGAGGCCGAGCGACTCGATGAGGGCCGCGATATCCTGCGCGTGGACGGCTGCCCCTGCCCTGTCCGAGGGGCCGCGATCCGGCTTCTCGCTGTCACCGAAACCGCGCAGGTCTGGCACGATCAGGTCGAAGCGGTCGGCAAGGCGCATCATCACCGGCTCGAAGGTGAGCCAGAACTCCGGCCAGCCGTGCAGCAGCACGAGCGGCGGGCCGCGCCCGACCCGCGCATAGTGCAGGCGCACACCATTGGCGCGGACTTCGCCGTGGGCAATCGCCGCCTTGGCGGGGGCCTGCTGTTTCGACACGAAGCCGCTCCTTTGGGCCAGGCTCGTCGCGGGCGGGCCAAGCGCCTCCCCCGCCCGCCCATAGCTAGGTCAGCGTTTCCGGAGTTCGAATCGTTGGCATCATCCGGGCCGGAGCGGAGAGCCGGAATCCGATCAAGGCCACCGCCCCCCGCGGCGCCGGATCCCGGATAGCCGCAAGGGCGGCTTCCGGGATGACGATCTCTGCATCTTGGAACGCGCTGGTCTGGGCAGACCGCCTTGCCTTTGCGGTGAATGGCGGACGTTATCGCGGCACGGGATGCGGTGAATGCCGAAATGCATTCATGAATTGGGACGTACGCTACGCTCCACCATGAACGGCGCAGCCGCAGCCGGGCGCGTGATAGCGGCCGTTGGCTTCGACCGTGCCGGGCTTGTCGTACATATGGCGCGGCCGTGCCCAGTCGGCGAGCGAATGGTACGGCCCGTTCTCGTCCCGTCCTTTCGGCATCACGTCGAGGAACCTGTAGATCCCGAGAAAATCCTCACCGCCGCGGCCATAGACCGAATAGGTATGGAAGATCTGGCCGGCTTCATCCTTGAAGAAGACGCTGTCGCCGGACAGATCTTCCATCCCAGGATTGATTTCGCGAAAATTGTAGCACGCTTTTCCGGCGGCGATCGCCGCGGGCGTGAAGGACACGTTAAAGTCATAGTTGAAATCGTTGTGGTACGACGAAACCCACGGGAAGCGCCAGTTCATCCGCCGGCGCACCGCCTCGATCTCCTCGATCGGGGCGCGCGCCACGGCGGCATAGGTGACGTCGTGGTTTTCGAGGTGTTCGATGAGGCCCTCGACGTGATCGACTTCGAGCGAGCATCCGACACACTGGGTGATCTGGCCGGGCGCCATCATGAAATGTTTTATGAAGAGCTGGCTGCGGCTGCCGAAGAGCTCGGCGAGCATCACCTTGCCGGCGGGCCCGTCGAAGACGTAGGGCTTGTCGATCCTCACCCAGGGCAGCGCCCGGCGCTGCGCGCCGAGCTCGTCACGCGACCGGGTGAAGGCCTTCTCCTTGGCGAGCAGGGCGATGCGCGCCTTCAGCCATTCTTCGCGGGAAACGATCTCGTGCTGCATTGCCTTCTCCTGTCGATGCGCGCCTCGATCGGGGATCCTGCGCTCAAGGCCGCAAGAGGAAATCCGCCAGCCGATCGAAGGCGCTGTTCCAGCCCGTCCGGTGCCCGTCGCGGTTCGCCTCGGTGTCGAAGACGGCCTGACAAAACGTCATCAACGTCTTCTTTCCCTGATCGGCGAAAGTGATGGTGATGAGCGTTTCCGGGCCGCTGCGGCCGCCCTCCTCGTCCCAGGCGAAGGTGAACACCAGGCGCTCGCCGGGCACGACCTCTCGATAGACGCCGCCTTGCCAGAGCTCGCCGCTGCCGTCGGCGGCGCGCAGGCAGGCGCGCCATTGTCCGCCGGACCGCACGTCGCCTTCGATGTGAACCACCGGGTGGCTGCGCGGCCCCATCCATTTGAGCGCGTGCTCGGGGTTGACGAAGGCGTCATATACGAGTGCGCGGGGGGCATCGAAAACGCGCGTGAAGGCGAGCACGCGCTGCGCCGGCTCGACGGTCGGATCAGCGCTTCTGCCTTCGGCCACGTCCGGCTCCTTTCGCCTGCAGGTCGCCAAGGTACTCGTCCAGGCGCTCGAAGCTTGCCTCCCAGAAGCGGCGGTATTGGTCGAGCCACTCGGCGGCGTCCTTCAGCGGGGCCGCGGCGAGCCGGCACGGCCGCCACTGCGCCTCGCGGCCGCGCACGATGAGGCCGGCGCGCTCCAGCACCTTCAGGTGCTTGGAGACGCCCGGCCCGCTCATCTGAAAGGGTTTGGCAAGTTCGCCGACCGAGGCCTCCCCAAGGGCAAGGCGCGCCAGGATGGCGCGTCGGGTGGGGTCGGCGAGCGCCGAGAAGGTGGCGCTGAGGCGGTCGGGGGTCATGGCGAAAGCAAGCCATCCGGTTATCTAACTATACAGTTAGATAGCGGCGGCAGCGCGGTTTGTCAACCCGGCCCGCGCGTCAGCAGCGGAATAGCGGGATTGCGGTCGTCGGTCGTTTCGCGCCGGCTGGCCGCCCCTCTCCCTGCAAGCGGCAGGCTGTGGCGAGAAATGAAGAGCAGTCTGTTTGACGGGGCGGCACTCGGCCGAAGCCTCTTTCGTCATGCCCAGGCATGGCCGGGCTTGCCCCGGTTATCCTGGCCATCCACGCAACACGACTTCAACAAAACCTCGTCCATAGGCGCCTCGGGCGCGGCGTGGATGCCCGGCACAAGGCAGCACAAGGCCAGGCATGACGCGTTGCGGATCGTGAGGGCACCCGAAATGCCGTAACTATCGTTCCCTGGATAGCGCGGCGCACTCTAGCGCGGCTCGCCCTCGTCTCCCTCGCCTTCCCGATGGCGGCGATGGCGCCAGCGCCAATCGCCCTCCCCGCGCCAAGCGCGCTCCCCGCGCCAATCGCGTTCCCTCTCGCGACGCCACCGCCAGCGCCAATCGTCGCCGCCCTCGCGCCGACGCCACTCATCCCCTTGATCCTGAACCAATTGCAAGGGCGCGGTCACCTGGCTCGAAAGTCCCGGCAACTGAACCGCAGCTCCGGCCGGAATTGGGGCCGCCAATGCCGCCACGCCTCCAGAGATTGCAATCGACAAGGCAAATATTGTGCGTCGGTTCATGGTCATCATCCCGGCTGACATTTGTTACAGTTGAACTCAACGCGGGGTAGACTGCTAAGTTCCATTCGATCTGACCGCTTTGTCTGGATGAATATTTATTCATAATTGGAGAGTGAGGCCGTACATTAGCTTTATCCTCCCCGCGAAATCCGGACCCGTTGCGACGCGGAGATTTGGTGAGGCGGTGGCCCGCGCAGCTCCGCGAACCAGGCCTTTGCGGCTTCAGTGTCGCCTGCCACGCCAGCGCTGTGTTCAGGGGCTGCCTGGTTGCTGCTTGGCTGGTTGGTTACCCATCAGCAGACGTAACGGCATCAGCGGGCCGACTGGAATATACTCGTGATCCAGTATGTTCTCTTTGGCGAGCGGCAAAGACTCCATGATGGACTTTGCCTCTGCGACGTCTCCAGTATTCAGGAGAAAAACGCCCCCCTTGCCATCTTCCCGCGAGTACCATTCGCGGATTTTCCCATCGAGGTAGAGTTGGAGTGTCGCGCGTATTTCAGCTGGCATGATGGCCATGACACGCTCGCGTGTTACGCTAGGCTTTGCTTTAAGCAACGCAAGGACACCTGTCGCCGCTGACGTAGAAGCTTGGGTTTCGGCGTACGATTGGTCGGCCATGGCGAAAGCTCCTTGTGACTTGCCAATCCGGTATACGGCCGCTTCCCGCAGGCGACTATCCGCGATAATATCGATGGGCTATGAAGCAAAACTGTACAGTCAGGCAGGGTGCACTTGACGGCGTGCAGGCGCTCCTCAAGGTCGCCCAGCACCGCAATTTCTGTAAAGCGGCCGCCGAACGGCAGTGATTCCGATCGGCGATCAGCCAGGCTGTACGCTCCTTGGAGGCGAGCCGCCGCTGGTCCGGGAATTCGGTGTGGCCGCACACCCACGAAAGGAAACAGCACGCAGCGCCCTGCGCCCGTGATGCGGCGGTACGGGGGCGAGCGCTGCGCGCCAGCCGCTCTAGGGTTCCAGCCCAAGCCCCACCCACAAGCGGCGACAACCAGCGGCAAACCCCGTGCCATAGCGGATTGTGCCAAAATGAAGACCCACAGCGGATCCTGGTCGCGGCGCTCGCGATCGGCGACAGAATGCGGCGGCAAAAAGCCCGCGACCTTTGGGGCAGCCGCGGGCAGTTCGTTTCATTTGCAAAGAGGGCGTCACTTTGCCTGACCGGACACAGAGTTCCCGGGCAGAAAAGGAAGAAGCCGCAGCGGCGCATCTGCCGGCGACTTGATCCCGCCATATGCAGCACGGCAAAGAACCGCCTCTTGGTCTCCCCTCGATCGGAGATGACCCCGCATAGGGCTCGCTTGGCCATGCGATGGCCCTTAAAACTGTTGTTTTTCTGGATCATTCACGCGGCCAAACTGGCCTGCCGGATCGGCCACGACCTGCGGGCCCTTTTTTTTGTTCGCCCCGACGAGGCTTGAACCGCCAACAAGCGCAGAGATTAGCCCGATCGGGCCGCGGTCTTCGGCAGGGTTCGGCGTCATCGCCGACGGCCGGAAAACCACCATCCGCCTCGGCGGCTCCTCGATCGCCGGCAATCCGACGGGCGTCGGGGTAAACAACGGCGGCGTGCTGCAGTCCTACGGGACAAACCAGATCAACGCCAATTCGAATGACGGGATCGCGTCGCTGACGCCGATCGGGCTGCATTGAGCGGCCGACGAAAAAGGCCGCAGCTGAGGCTAGACCATCGATTTCGATAAAACCGACTCTTGTCATCCCGGAAGCGCCAAGCGCTCTCCGGGATCCGGCGCCGGACCCCGGCTCTCCGCTTCGCTCCGGCCGGGATGACACCGCTGGGCGCGTCAGTCGGCCCGGCAGACGCGGGCGCAAGGAGGCGATGGACCGCGCATTGAAAAGGGTAAAGACGGTCGTGTCACCGTAAACCCTAGATAGCTAGCTCTCAATACGGTCGTGTCCACCGTAATCCGGGCGGGGCTAGAACACGAATAGGTAATGCTGAGGACCGGTCAAAATCGCTCTTTCCCCGGAAGCTTTATATGACTGTAAAGGTATCCACAATTCAGTGCCATTCTCAAAATCGATACGGATTGTTTCGTTTATATCGATAGTGAATGTCTTTGCAACCTTCTCGATCAGTGAGCACAGTTCATCTCTATATCCCGGTGTATTGAAGACTATATTGTTTCCATTACAATGTATCTCCGGCCATACGAATGTCGTTAAAGCACCCTTTTCGTCGAATCCTAATACCAAGTAGTTCATGACGAATTGGACCGAGGTCAGCCGTGCGTCACCAAGTCTACCAAGAGCTTCGTTTTTAGTCCGAATAGATTCAGTGTCGTTCTTCATTTTTTATCGTCCTGTGTTAATTGGTATATGCCACCAAGGGCTGCTCGGCGCAATCGATTGTCCGGTATAGGGATTTACCGATTGCCACCCGCCGTTAGCTTGTGCACTTCCATAGTTTGCGTATCCGGTTGGATTTCGTGCATTTGGGTCCATAATCCGCAAGTCGGTCACGTTAGGAGCGAGGCCGTTTCCCCCAGCCCCACCATTGAACTGAAAACCGGGGTTGTTCGTGGGGAAGGGACCAGTTGCTCCCCCGGGTACGGGAGCGATATCACCCCCCGACGTCACAATGAAATCGGGTGTCCAGGGAGCAGCGGGCTTGGCCGCGCTGGGTGGAACGGGACAGAACGCTCCCTTGCGACGGTTACTTTCTTCTCGCCCCGCTTCGTTCATCTCGCTCCAAATGTCTCTCTCCCGCGCGGTCTCCTCTTCTTTTGGATCTGGTTCAACCTCCTCTGGCTCCGCCATCTGTAGGCCAAAGCGATCCGTAGCGCGCAGAGGGTTCTGCCTCACGTACGAGTACACATTTGACCCGCTCACGAACCCAAGAGGATCGGGCTGGAGATATCTTCCAAGCGTCGGGTCGTAGTGCCGGTGCCAATTGTAATGCAACCCGGTCTCGAGCTGGAACCACTGGCCGGGGAAGCGGGCGTTCATCACCGGCGTGCCGGTGATCGAGAGCACCTCGCCGAACGGTTTGTACACCGCGCTCCACACGATGGTGGCGTTTTTGTCCGTCATGGCGATCGGACGCATCAGGTGGTCGGTGTGGACGTAGTAGGTCGTCGGCGAGGGGGTGTTCACGCCGTCGATCACGGCGATCGGCATGTCGTCCAGCCAGATGTACTCGCGGGTCGTGTTGCCGCTGCCGTCGGTCTCGGCGATGATGTGCCCATCGGGGTCCTGTAGGTAGTGCGTCTCGCTCGACGGCGAGGTCACCACGCGCTTGGCCAGGCGCCAGAGGCC
>JAFAME010000091.1 GCA_019233695.1 Methylobacteriaceae bacterium | reverse complement strand
TTGCCGACCGCGGCAGCAACGGCCGCTTGCCGGGCCCCGGCCGTCTTTGCTATAGGCCCTGCGCCGTCGGCGCCCGGCGCGCGCGCCGGCATACGGCCTCGTGGCGGAGTGGCTACGCAGAGGACTGCAAATCCTTGTACGGGGGTTCGATTCCCTCCGAGGCCTCCATAAAATGCCGAGCAGTTTGGAGCGCGACCTCGCGCTTGGGCCAGGCGCGGCGGGAGACGCTAGCGTGGACGCGCGAGCCAGAACTGCAATTGGCCCCACGGCACCAGATAGGCTGCAAAGCCTGCCAAAAAGCCGAGGATGTCGACCGCAAGATCGATCGGCCAGGTCGGCGCCCGGAGGAATGCGGCGGGCATGCTACGCCGGCCGCAGGGCGGCGCCGGCGGGGGCTGCCTTGCGCTTGGCAAGGACTTCGTCGAGCCAGTCCCGCCGCATCTCGGGAACGGACGAGAGCAGGAGTTCGGTATAAGGGTGGTAGGGTGGGGCAAACACGGTGGCCGTGTCGCCGCCCGCCACCAGCTGGCCCTTGCGCATGACTGCGACCTTGTTGGCGATGCGCCTGACCGTGCCGAGATCGTGCGTGATGAACAGATAGGCGACGCGCAACTCATCCTGCAGACGTTTCAGAAGCCGCAGAATTTCCTCGCCGACCAGCTGGTCGAGGGCCGAGGTGACCTCGTCGCAGATGATGAGGTCCGGCTCGGCGGCGAGCGCGCGGGCGATGCTGACGCGCTGTTTCTGGCCGCCCGACAGCTCGCCGGGATGGCGGGAAGCAAAGCTCTCCGGCAGATCGATCTGGCGCAACAGTTCGTGCACCCGCGCGCGCACTTGCGCGTCGGTGCGGTTGAAATAGAAGCGCACCGGCCGGCCGATGACGTCATAGAGGGTCTGGCGCGGGTTCAGCGCCACGTCCGGCATCTGATAGATCATCTGGATGCGGCGCAATTTGTCCTTGTTCCGGTCGGCAAGCCGTGGGGTGAGGCTTTCGCTGCGGAACTTGATGTCGCCGCTCTCGCGCGGCAGCAGGCCGATGATGACGCGCGCCAGCGTGCTCTTGCCCGAACCGGATTCACCCACCACCGCCAGCGTGTCGCCGCGGCTGAGCGTGAGGCTGACATTGTCGATCACCTTGACGAGCTGGGCGTAGCTCGCGCTCACCCGGTCGACGGTCAATAGCGGCGGCTCGCCCTGCTGTTCCGGCAGAAAGCTGTGGCCGGAGACGCGCTCAGCAACGAGGCGCCGCGTGTATTCCTCGCGTGGCGAAAGCAGGATCTGGCCGGCATTTCCAAGCTCGATCATCTTGCCGCGGCGCAGCACCATGATGCGGTCGGCGATCTGGGCAACCACGGCAAGATCGTGGGTGATGTAGAGCGCCGCGGTACCGTGCTCGCGGATCAGCTTCCTGAACGAGGCGAGGACCTCGACCTGCGTGGTCACGTCGAGCGCCGTCGTCGGCTCGTCAAAGACGAGGATGTCGGGTCTTGCCGCCATCGCCATGGCCGCCATGGCGCGCTGCAACTGGCCGCCGGAAACCTGGTGCGGGTAGCGGCTTCCGAAAGTCTCGGGGTTCGGAAGGTCAAGTTCCCTGAACAGCTGGACCGCCTCGGCCCGCGCCTTCTCCGACGACATGATGCCGTGGCGCACAGGCACCTCGCAGACCTGCTCCATGATGGTGTGGGCCGGGTTGAAGGAGGCCGCGGCGCTCTGGGCGATATAGGCAACGCCGCTGCCGCGCAGCATGCGGCGCTCCTCGGCCGACATGCGGCGGATGTCCTTGCCCTTGAAGACGATCTGCCCGCCGGTGATGGAGCAGCCCAGGCGCGTATAGCCGAGCGCGGCAAGCCCGATCGTCGATTTGCCGGCGCCCGACTCGCCGATGAGGCCGAGCACCTCGCCGCGCTTCAGCGCGAAGCTGACGTTGTCGACAAGGCAAGGGCCTTTGCCGCGATCGCCGACAACATCGATGCGCAGGTCGTCGACGACCAGGATGTCGCCGTCGGACGAACGGGCGCTCATGCCGATTCTCCGTGCCCCTTGGAGTGGATCGCCAGCATCCAGTCGACGATGAAGTTCACCCCGATCGTCAAGAGGGCAATGGCGCCGGCCGGATAGAGAGGCGTCGCGTAGCCGAGATTGATCATGTCCCGGTAGTCCTTGACCATGCTGCCCCAGTCAGCGTTGGGCGGCTGCACCCCGAGGCCAAGGAAGCTCAGGGCCGCAATGAAGAGGAAGGTGAAGCAGAAGCGCAGTCCGAATTCGGCGACCAGCGGGGGCACCGCGTTGGGCAGGATCTCGGCGCGGATGATCCACCATAGTCCTTCGCCACGCACCTTTGCCGCCTCGACATATTCGAGCACGGCGATGTTCATGGCGACGGCGCGGCTCAGACGAAAGACCTTGGTCGAGTCGAGGAGCGCAATCGTCACGATCAGGACCGGAATGTCCGTGCCCAGCACCGACAGGATGATGAAGGCGAAGATCAGGGTCGGCATCGACAGCATGAGGTCGACGATGCGGGTCAAGAGGATGTCGAGCCACCGCCCGGCGACTGCCGCCGCAAAACCCGCCAGGATGCCGATCGAGAACGACAGGCATGTGATGATGAGCGACAGGCCGATCGAGGTGCGTGCGCCAAACAGCATGCGGCTAAGGAGATCGCGGCCGAGGTTGTCAAGGCCGAGCCAATGCTGCGGATCCGGATCGGCCCAGGCGTCGCCCACGATGTCGGATTCGCCGAAGGGCGCGATCCACGGCGCCAGCACCGCCGCCACGATGTTGAGCACGACGATGAGAATGCCGATCATGGCGGTGACGCTTAGCCGATGCCCGAACAGGCGCGGGCGCAGCCAGGCGATCCGAAGTGCGGGCCGGCGGACGACATCACTCACAGCCACACCTCCCGATTATCGCGGGTGTCGCAATCGCGGGTTGCTCATGATGGCGAGGATATCCGCGCTCATGTTGAGAAGGATGAAGGCTGCCGCGAAGATCAGGCCGCAGGCCTGCACCACTGGCACGTCGTGTTTCGACACCGCATCGACCATCAGCTGGCCAAGGCCGGGATAGACGAAAACTGCCTCGACGACGACGACGCCGACGATGAGATAGGCGAGATTGAGCGCGATGACGCTGATGATCGGGGCAAGCGCATTGGGAAAGGCGTGCTTGACGACGATGCGCCACTTCCGCACGCCCTTCAGGATCGCCATTTCGATATATGGGCTTGCCATGATCGCAAGTACCGAGGCGCGGGTCATGCGCATCATGTGCGCGACGATCACCAGGACGAGCGTGAGCATCGGCAAAAATGTCAGGTAGAGCCGCTCGACGAGCGAAGATTCGTCAGTCACATTGGCAAGCGGCGGGAACCAGCCATTGTCGATGGCCGTGAACTTCACGAGCAGGTAGGCCAGGAAATATTCGGGCACCGAGATCGTCATCAGTGTGACGACGTTGACGATGCGGTCGAAGATGCTGCCCTGCCGGATCGCGGCCGCAAGGCCAAGACCGACGGCGAGCGGGACGGCGATGATGGCGGCATAGAGCGCGAGAAACAGCGTGTTCCTCACGCGCGGCGCCAGTTCTTCGACGACATCGCGCTTGTTGGCGAGCGAGTGGCCGAAATCGCCGTGGGCGACGTTGCCCAGCCACTCGACGTAACGGACCACGGCCGGACGGTCGAGGCCGAGCTCCTTGCGCGTCTCGGCCAACGTCTCGGGCGTGGCGTTGTTCTGCAGGATGGCCGAGGCAAGATCACCCGGGAGGACCTCCGTGCCGGCGAAAATGAGCACGGAGGCGGCGAAAAGCGTCATCACCCCCAGGGCGAGCTTCTGCGCGATCAGCCGCAGCACGGCATCATGCCTTCAACCAGGCTTTCTCCGCGATGCGACCATTGTCCATGTCGAAGCCACTATGCGGAGTATGGCCCCCGACCTTGGTGGAATTGCCGTCGAGCCAGTCGCGGAAGAGCGGGATGAGGGCGCCCCCTTCCTGCGCCAGTTGGGCCTGCAGCGCCCAGATGTAGTCCTTGCGCTTGGCCTCATCGAGCTCGGCCTTGGCATCGCCCAGGAGCTTCTCGAATTTCGGATTCTTCCAGTGCGTCTCGTTCCACGGCGCATCGGCCTGGAAGGCAACGGAGAACATCTGGGTCGCGGCCGGCCGACCGCCCCAGTAGCTTGTCGCACAAGGCGCCTTCAGCCAGACGTTGTCCCAGAAGCCGTCGGCGGGTTCCTTTTTGACGTCGACCTTGATGCCGGCCTTGGCGGCGCTTGCCTGAAACAGCGTGGCCATGTCGACGGCGCCGTTGAATGCTGCATCGGACGCCTGACAGAGGATCGAATAGCTCGACAGGCCGGCCTTCTTGAAGTGGAACGCGGCCTTCTCCGGATCGTGCGGGGTCTGCGGCAGCTGCGTATTGAAGTAAGGATCACCCTTGGGGATCGGATGATCGTTGCCGAGCGAGCCGTAGCCGCTGAACAGCGTCTTGAGGACCTGCGTCCGGTCGAGCGCGTATTTCAGGGCGGTGCGCAGCTCGAGATTGTCGAACGGGGTCTTGTCGACCATCATCGAGATGATCGGGAACCAGCCGCCCGGCGCGCGCACGATTTCGACGCCCTTGGCCTTCTGCAGGAGCCCGACGAGCTTCGGATCGACGCGGTTGATCGTGTCGACCTGCCCGGAGACCAGAGCGTTGATGCGGGCGGTTGCGTCGTTGATGACGGTGAATTGCGCCGCATCGAGATGACCGCGGTCCGCCTTCCAGAAGTTCGGATTCTTCTTCAGGATGACGCGCACGCCAGGCTCGAACGATTCCGAGGTGAACGCACCGGTCCCAATCGGCTTGCCCCAATCGGCATAGTCCTTCGGCACCATCATGACGTGATAGTCGGTAAGGACATAGGGGAAGTCGGCGTCGGCCGAGGCAAGGGTGACCTGGATCTGGTTTGGGCCGAGCTTGGTGATGTCCTTTACGGGCTTCATCGGGCCGGCAGCACCCGACTTCGTCTTGTCGCCGCGATGCAGGTTCAGCGAGTAGATCGCATCGTCAGCGTCGAATTCCTTGCCGTTATGGAAGTGCACGCCTTTGCGCAGGTTGAAGATCCATTCGACGGCGCCGGGCTTTGCTTCGAAGCTCTCGGCGAGCTCGGGCACCGGCTTGTTGTCGGGACCGTTCTCGACAAGCGCGTTGAAGATGGCGAAACCGACGTCGATCATCACCGAGTCCGTCCAGCTCGCCGGCTCGAAGCTGTCGGTCGTGCTGCCGCCGCCAAGTCCGAGCCGAAGCGTTCCGCCCTTGGCCGGGGTTTCGGCGGCGTATGCCTCGATGTCGCTGACCATCGCCGAAAGCAGCG
>JAFAME010000050.1 GCA_019233695.1 Methylobacteriaceae bacterium | reverse complement strand
CGGCCTGCGCGCCGGCTCCCTGCAGGTAGTCGCCACCGACCATTGCGCCTTTACGACGAAGCAAAAGCAGATGGGGCGCGGCGATTTCACCCGCATCCCGAACGGCACCGGCGGCCTCGAAGACCGCATGCCGGTTCTGTGGACGCGTGGCGTCGCGACCGGGCGTTTGACGATGAACGAGTTCGTCGCCGTGACCTCGACCAACATCGCGCGTATCCTGAACCTCTACCCAAAGAAGGGGGCGATCGCGGTCGGCAGCGATGCCGACATCGTCGTCTGGGACCCGAAGGCAACGAAGACGATCAGCGCCAAGACGCAGCTTTCGGTGATCGACTACAACGTCTTCGAGGGGGTTTCCTGCGAAGGACTGCCGCGCGCGACCTTGTCGCGAGGCGAAATCGTCTGGAACGATGGCAAGATCATCGCGACCCCCGGCCGCGGCCGCTTCGTGCCGCGGGCTCCCTGGCCGGCCCCGGCACTCGCCCTGCACAAATGGAAGAAGCATACGGCCGACAAGAAGATACCGCGATGAGGCCTCTCGAAGATCCGGCAAGGCCTTGCCGGACATGACCCTGGTGGGCGGACGTTCCGACGAAACGGAAGCGGTTCCCCGATCCCCGCGGCCCCCCGGCGGCGGCAAACGCGTCATCGACATTGCCAATCTGTCGCTGACGTTCATGACCGCCGACGGGCCGGTTCATGCGCTCTCGAACATCGACCTCGCCATCGAGGAAGGCGAGTTCGTCTCGCTCATCGGCCCGTCGGGCTGCGGCAAGACCACCCTTCTGCGCGTCATCGCCGACCTCGAGACGCCGAGCCAAGGCACGATCAGCGTCAACGGCGAATCGCCGCAAGAGGCGCGGCTGAAGCGCGCCTATGGCTATGTCTTCCAGGCCCCGGCGCTCTATCCCTGGCGCTCGATCGCGCAGAACATCGCCCTGCCGTTGGAGATCATGGGCTACTCGCGTGCGGAACGGGCGGCACGCGTCAAAAAAGGCCTTGATCTCGTCAATCTCCAGGGATTCGAGAAGAAATTTCCCTGGCAGCTGTCGGGCGGCATGCAGCAGCGCGCCTCGATCGCGCGGGCGCTTTCGTTCGATCCGACCCTCCTGCTGATGGATGAGCCTTTCGGGGCGCTCGATGAGATCGTGCGCGACAAGCTGAACGAGCAGCTGTTGCGCCTCTGGGACAAGACCGGCAAGACCGTCGTGTTCGTCACGCATTCCATTCCCGAGGCCGTCTTTTTGTCGACCAAGGTGGTCGTCATGTCGCCGCGGCCGGGGCAGATCCACGACGTCATCGAGTGCAAACTGTCTCGCGAGCGCACGCTCGACATCCGCGAGACCCCCGCCTTCCTCGACCTCGCGCATCGCGTGCGTCAGGGCCTTCGGGAAGGGCACTCCTATGTCGACTAGCGAAGCGGCCCGCGCCAGGATGCTCCCCCGTGTGCGGGGGAGCTGTCGGCGCAGCCGACTGAGGGGGCGGGAGTCGCGATCGCAGCCCTCGACCGCGGGCCTCTTCCATCGCCGCGGCCCCCTCCACCATGCTGCGCATGGTCCCCCTCCCCCGCGATGCGGGGGAGGAACCGAAGGGTGCTCCCGCCGCGTGCGGGGGAACTGTCGGCGCATCCGACTGAGGGGGCCCGGCCAGCCATGACCATGACCAGCATGGTCCGGCGCGTCTGGCAATCGCAAGCCACGGCGGTGCTGGTCATCGCCCTCGCGATTGTCATTCTGTGGTACGGCGGATCGATCGTCATGAATGCGCAACTGCAGCGCGATGCATTCGAAAATGCCGACCAGAAGGACTACACGTCCGCTCAGTTCATTGCCGGCACGCTGAACATGGAGCGGCCGAAGCTGCCTGCTCCGCACCAGATCGTACGGGAGCTCGACAAGACCGTCCTTCAGATCGATCCGTCCTCGAAGCGCAGCCTTGTCTATCACGGCATCGTCACGCTGCAGGCAACGCTCCTCGGCTTTTCCATCGGATCGATCCTCGGCGTCCTTCTGGCGGTGCTGGTGGTGCACGCCGCGAGCCTCGATAAGGGCCTCATGCCGTGGATCGTGGCCTCCCAGGCGATCCCGATCATCGCACTGGCGCCGATGATCGTGGTGATCCTCAATCAGTTCGAGGTCACGGGCATCGTGCCCAAGGCGGTGATCTCGGCCTATCTGTCGTTCTTTCCTGTGACCGTCGGCATGGTGAAGGGTCTGCGCTCGCCAGACCCGCTGCAGCTTGACCTCATGCGAACCTATTCGGCCTCGAGGCCGGAGACCCTCTTCAAGCTGCGCCTTCCCGCCTCGGTTCCGTTCCTCTTTGCGAGCCTGAAGGTGGCGGTAGCGGCAAGCCTCGTCGGGGCCATCGTCGCGGAGGTGACGAAAAGCGAAGATGGCGGCCTTGGCGCCCGGCTTCTCGCCGGGTCCTACTACGGCCAAACCGTCCAGATCTGGGCGGCGCTCATCGCGGCGGCGATCTGCGCTTGTGTGCTCATCGGCATCGTAGGCTCGCTCGATCGCGTGGTGTCGCGGCGCATGGGATATGCCCGGTGAGGCAGCTTGATCCCATCGCACTAGGCGCCGACATTGCGGCCGTCGTCTCTCTCCTCGGCTCGGCGAGCGTTGGGGCCGTGTTTGCCGACGAACTGAGGCCGATGGCCGGCCTCTTCGGGCTTGCGCTGCTGCTGGCGACCGACGTGTCCCGCAGGAGTCGGCAAGGACCGAGCCAGATCCGCGATTGCATTCTCCCGCTCATCGCGGCGCTGCTTGTTGGAGCGACGCTCGTCGGCGCCCTTGGCGCCGGGCTCGACGGCAAGGCGACGTGGGGCTTCTGGGCCGCGGTGATCGCCGTCTGGCTCACTGCGTGGCGCGTCGTGACCGCTTTGATCGCCGCGGGGCGGGAGGGAAGATTGGCGCGAACGCTCGTCAACATTGGCGTACCGCTCGTCTTCGGGGCGACGCTCCTGTTCCTGTGGGAAGTGATTGTGCGGGGCACCGGCGTGCCGTCGGTGATCCTGCCCGCCCCGAGCGCGATCTTCGCGCGCCTCGCTTCCTCGGTTCCGACGCTCGCCGTCGACTTCGTCCAGACCTTGCATGGCGTTGCGGCAGGCTATGTCATCGGCTGCGGCGCTGGCTTCCTCGTTGCCGTGCTGATGGACCGCGTTCCCTTCCTCCAGCGCGGACTCCTGCCGATCGGCAATCTCGTCTCGGCTTTGCCGATCGTCGGCGTCGCGCCGATCATGGTCATGTGGTTCGGCTTCGACTGGCAGTCGAAGGCGGCGGTCGTGGTGATCATGACCTTCTTCCCGATGCTCGTGAACACCAACGCCGGCCTGGCGGCGACCGGCGCGATGGAACGCGACCTCATGAAGACCTATGCGGCCAACTATCCGGCGACCCTGCTCAAGCTGCGGCTGCCCGCGGCATTGCCCTTTGTCTTCAATGGGCTCAAGATATGCTCGACCCTGGCGCTCATCGGCGCCATCGTCGCCGAATTCTTCGGAACGCCGATCTACGGCATGGGCTTTCGCATCAATGCGGAAGTGGGGCGGATGAACATCGACATGGTCTGGGCGACGATCGTCGTCGCCGCCCTGTTCGGGTCGCTGTTCTACGGTCTCATCGGGCTTATCGAGCGACAGGTCACCTTTTGGCATGCCTCGTACCGCCAGCGATCGGCTTGAGGCTCGGGTGAAGAGGGAGTGCACAATATGAAAAAGTGTGGGATCGGGCTCGCGGCTCTGATGTCTCTGAGCGTGGCGACAGCGCAGGCGGCCGACAAGGTCACGCTGCAGCTGAAATGGGTCACCCAGGCGCAGTTCGCCGGCTACTACGTGGCCAAGGACAAGGGGTTCTACAAGGACGCTGGCCTGGACGTGACGATCAAGCCGGGCGGTCCGGACATCGCGCCGCCGCAGGTGATCGCCGGTGGGGGCGCCGACGTCGTCCTCGACTGGATGCCGTCGGCCCTCGCCACGCGCGAGAAGGGCGTGGCGCTCGTCAACATCGCCCAGCCCTTCAAGCGTTCCGGCATGGAGCTGACCTGCCGGGTCGACAGCAACATCAAGACGCCAAAAGACTTTCCCAATCACACCCTCGGCGTCTGGTTCTCCGGCAACGAATACCCCTTCCTGTCCTGGATGGCGAAGCTCAACGTAAAGACCGACGGTTCGCCGGGCGGCGTCAAAGTCTTGAAACAAGGATTCAATGTCGATCCGCTCCTGCAGAAGCAGGCCGATTGCATCTCGACGATGACCTACAACGAATATTGGCAGCTGATCGAAGCCGGCATGAAGGCCGACCAGCTCATCGTCTTCAAATATGAAGACCAGGGCGTGGCGACGCTCGAAGACGGCCTCTACGTGCTCGAAGACAAGCTCAAGGATCCGGCATTCGTCGACAAGATGGCCCGCTTCGTGAAGGCGTCGATGAAGGGCTGGGAATGGGCGCGCGCCAATCCCAAGGAGACAGTCAAGATCGTTCTCGACAACGATACGACCGGCGCCCAGACCGAGGTTCACCAGACCACGCAGTTGCAGGAAATCAACAAGCTTACCGCGGGTTCGGACGGCAAGCTCGATCCGGCCGACTACGAGCGGACCGTCAAGGAGCTTCTGTCGGGCGGGTCCGACCCGGTCATCACCAAGGAGCCGAAAGGCGCCTGGTCGCACGCCGTGATCGACAAGGCGCTCTCGATGAAGTGAGCCACTACCGCGGCACTCAACCTGCAATCGCGGCGGGCTCGCTCGCCGCGATTTGTTGTTTGCAACCGTAAAAGGCCGTCAGGCGCCCAGGCGATCGAGATAGCGCGCCCAGGCGCGCAGGCCCGCATCGGGGCTTGCCAGACGGAAGAACTCGTTCGGCGCGTGATAGTCCTCGTCGGAGGTCGCGAAGGAGAAAAATACGGTGTCGATCCCGAGCGCCCGCTTGAAGATGCCGCCGATCGGGATCGTGGCGCCCATCCGAACGCGCAGCGGCCCTTTGCCCGTGATCTCCGCAAGCACTTGTTCTGCGAGGATAAGGCCCTTGTGGTCGGCAGGCAGGGCATAGGACTCGGCGCTGCCACGTTCGGCGCACACTTCCACTGTGACTCCGCGCGGCGAATTGCCCGTCAAATGCTCGGCAATGCGTCGGCCGATGTCGGCGGGATCCTGGCGCGGCACGAGCCGGCACGTGATCTTGGCCGACGCCTGGGCGGGAATGACGGTCTTTTTGCCTCTGCCGGCATAGCCGCCCACGATGCCGTTGAACTCGAGGGTGGGCCGGATCCAGTTGCGCTCCAACAGCGAGAAGCCTTGTTCGCCAAAGCCCTCGCTGACGCCGATGCTGTCGAGATAGGCGCGTTCGTCAAACGGGATGGCGCCGATCGCAGCGCGTTCCTCGGCCGAGACAGGTGAGACGGCGTCGTAGAAGCCCGGTACCGCAATGCGGCCGTCATCCTCGTGCAGGTTGGCAAGGAGCCGCGCCAACGCGGCGATCGGGTTGGCGATGGCGCCGCCATGGCGGCCCGAATGCAGGTCCTTCGCCGCTCCCCTGACGATGACTTCCAGCGCGCAGCTGCCCCGGCTGCCGACGATAACGCTCGGGAGATCAAGGCGCCATTGAGCACCATCGGCGGAAAGGGCGAAGTCGGCCGCGAGCATGTCTCGATTGGCGTTCACGAAGTCTTCGAGGCTGGCGCTGGAGACCTCCTCCTCGCCCTCGAACAGGAAAACCGCATTGATGGGCAGCTCGCCCCGTTCGGCCAGAAACGCCTCGACCACCTTGATCGGAATGAGCATCGGCCCCTTGTCGTCGGAAGCGCCGCGTCCGTAGAGCCGCTTGCCATGCACCACAGGCTCGAAGGGCGGCGTGAGCCAGGCTTCGATCGGATCCGGCGGCTGCACGTCGTAATGGCCATAGACGAGAATGGTCGGCTTGCCCGGCTTGTTGCGCCAGGATGCTGTCACGACGGGATGGCCGGCGGTCGGTCGCACCGCCGCGTCGGCGAGCCCCGCGGCGGCAAGTCTTTGCGCCACGAATTCCGCGGCGCGCCGCACGCCATCTGCGTAGGCCGGGTCGGTCGATACGCTCGGGATTGCGACGAAGGCCTTCAATTCGTCGATGATCATGGCGCGCCGTTCAGCGAGCCGGCGTTCGACCGCGTCCATGTCATTTTCCTCCATCGACCGACAGCGTCTGCCCGCTGATCCAGGACGCCTGATCGCTTGCCAAAAACAGGACCGCCGCGGCGATGTCCTCAGGCGTGCCGAGCCGCCGCATGGCGATGCGCTCGATGAGCTGCCGCTGGCCCTCGGCGCCGTAGCTCTGCCATTGTTTCTCGGAGGTCGGGTTCGAGCGCACGAAGCCTGGTGCGATCGAATTGACGGTGATGCCGAAGGGACCGAGCTCGTGGGCGAGCTGGCGGGTGAGGCCGATCTCCCCGGCTTTGGCGGCCGCATAGGCCTGGATGCCGGTCAGGCTGACGCCAAGACCGGCGCCCGATGAGATCGTCACGATGCGGCCATAGCGCTTGGCCTTCATGGCGGGCGCGAGCGCCTGAGCAAGCAGGAATGTCGCGGTCACGTTGATGGCGATGATCGCATTCCAGTCGGCTTCCGACACGTCTTCGAGCGGCCGCCCGACTTGGCCGCATACGCCGCCCGCGCTGTGGACGAGGATATCGAATGGACCGTGGGCGCGCACAAGCGACTCGATGTCCGCCCGTTTCGTCAGATCGCAGCGCGCGAATGCAGCGCCCTTGTCCTCTTCGCCGAGCGCCACATCGAGGATGTCGGCGCCGGCCACCGCTGCCCCCGACTGCGTCAGTTCGCGCGCGATGGCGCGCCCTATTCCGTGCGCCACGCCCGTCACGAGCGCGCGCCTGCCTTTGAAGGAAATGTTCACGGTGGGCCTTGCTGTTGTGGTCCGGATGCTTCTAGTCCGAGCCAATGCCCTCGTCGAACGCTTGCGCAACTCGGTGCGGGCGCGAATATCATACTCTCGAACGGAGGGGAGATGTTCAGCCGCCGCGACGTTCTGGCCGCCTGCGCGTCCATCGTGGGAATGCGGGCTTTTGGCGAGGCCTCGTGGGCTGCCAATGCGCAGGAGAGGGCCGTGGCGGTCTATCAGGTTGACATCGAGGAACTTGTTCAGGCATTCCCAGGCGGCAGCGACATGTCCCGGCTTCCGAGGCTGCTGGTTCGCTTCGGTGAATGGCTGGCAGGCAAGCCCTGGCGATCCGTCGGCGGGTTTGATCTCGACGTGCGGTGGAGCGATCTGGGTTTCGCGGGCGGCGAGTTCTTCTATGACCAGTTCGCCCTCTTCATAAAATTGGCGGACGGTTCCTCCGTCGGCTACTGGCTTGCCGATCGCGACTTGGCCCGTGCGCCCATCGTCGTGCTCGGCTCGGAGGGGGACGATGCGCTCCTTGCGCCCGATCTCGAGACGTTCCTCGCCCGCATCGCCCTGGGAGATTTCGACAACAAGGGTCCAGCGTCGGACTTTCTCTATTCGGACGAGGACTATGGCGATGGCGTGGTGCCGGACCTGCGCGGCGCCATGCAGGCCTTCCTGCGCGACGAGACGGGCATTCGAGACCTGCAGTCTCTCGCGCGGAGGGGCAGGTCATCTTCACGGGACTTTGCCCAATGGGTCGCGAAGGCAGTCGAGGCCTACAACGCAAAGATGCAGGCGCACCCTGCAGTCGAGGCCATGACGTCCATCCTTGAAAGTTACCGCCCGGCGAAAGCGCAGCCCTGGCAATCCTTGACGATCAACGTGGCGTGGGCGGGCAAACATTTCGACGCCTGGGCCGCGCCCGACAGCATCAAGTCGCTCGCCGAAGCCGAACAACTGAGGCCTCATCTCGGCGCCTTGCGCGATGAAGCGGCGGCAAAAAAGCCCGGGCTTGGCCTTTGGCATCGAGCGTGGCTGAACGTCTCCAAGGACCGGCTGGACTTTACGGCGGACTATCTCTACCCGCCGCAGTTCCGATCGACTGGGCCATCGCCCAGCGAGTTCAAGGCCGATCAGGCGAAGGCGCCGCGCGCCGCGCGGCGCGTCCCCGCTTGGCTCAAGACGATCCTGGCGTCATAGAGCGGTTTTTCGGTCAGGTCGGGCGGGCCTTCGCGCTATCTTAGGTCCACAGCGCACGCACGCCGAAGAACGCGGTGTCTTTGAGGCGCCGGGCAACGGCCAACGCGATCGTGCTGCGCGTATCTGTCGCATAGGTCATGCTCAAGACGACGCGTCGCTCCCCCTCCGCGATAGGGGTGACTTTGTGCAGCACTTTCGCGCCTTCGAAGAATACCAGCGTGTTGGGCGCGGTGGGGAGCGGCGTTTCCTGGCCGCCGATCCTTGCAAAGAGGGTGGCGGCGGAGAGGCCACCCTCCGCGCGGCCGCGGTTTTCGATCGCGAGCAGCACCGTGAAATGCCTGCCGCGGTAGTAGTCGTGGTCGTAGTGCCAGCCGATGTGATCGCCCGGCCGCTCATAGAAGAGCACCGACAGCGAGCTCTGGTCGTTGAGCGGTGTCGGCACGAGCTTTTCGCCGACGATGCCCGACAGGAAGCGCTGGAAATCGCGCGAATGATAAAGCGCAACGGCGCAGGGCGCCGACTTGATGAGCGTCTCGTAGGCGATCGTTCCGCCCTTCTTGTGCGCCGGCACAAAGCTACGCTCCGTATCGACAAGGCGGCTGACCTCCTCCCGCAATCGCGTGAAGGCGTCCTCGGGCAAAAAGTCGCGCACGCTGATCAGTCGACGGTCGAACTGAGGGACCGCGCCCGCTGCGAAGGCCCGCATGGTTGGGGCGTTCGCACCGGCGGCTACCGTTTCGATTGCGCCCGAGAGGGTCCGATAGCGCGCCTGCTGCTGCAGGCGCAAAACGAGATAGGCGGCAAGACCGCAGAGCACGATGGCAAGGGTAATCGAAGTGGCGTTCATCGCGAGCGTTCCGTCTGATTTTTCTCGATGCGATTCGGCACTATATGGGTGATTTGGGGTCCTTTGCCGACAGCTCGATGAATGGCATAAAGCGCTCGTTCCCGCGAAGGCGGGAACCTGAACGCGAAAGTCTCAGCTCTTCGGCCCCTGATCCTGGCATTCGTGCGACAAGCGGACAATAGACCAACTCGAACCGAAACGGCTCTGGCCGCAACGCCGAACTCCAGGAAGTCGATGGTCGGTTTCATGCAATCGCTGCTCTAATCGCGCGTTTTTCCGCGGTTCGAATCATATTCGCATCATTCCGGTGGAATCGACAGTTCGCCACCCGACCCGCTCGCCGGGATTCGGGCCACCTCGCCTTGCCGGCGGGCCTTGAGCGCCAGCTCGGCGAGATTCTTCCATGCGAGCGACCGCACGCCGTCCTCGATCTCGTGAATCATGGCAATCAGCTCCTGCGTTGCCGGCGTGGGCACGCCACTCTCCCGCCCGAAACGCACGATCGGCCCGAGCTGCGCGTCGACTTCAGTCTTGCGCTTGCGCACGGCAAGATCGCGCCAGATGCCGGAATGGGTCTTGGTCGACTTGGCGTTGTGAGCCACCATGGCGGCGAAGGAGGCGCAGGCGGCGCCAGCCGCCGCTCTGGGCGCGAAGGCTGCAGGGTCATAGCCATTGAAGCCGAGAGGCGTCACGGCGAGCGCGTGAGCGACCGCGACCGCTTCACACGCGAGCTGGCGGTGGATCGGCTGTGCCTCCTCCGCGCCGAGCACATCGACGATCGAAGCGTCGGTCAGCGCCGTCGCAAAGAGCAGGGCGCCATAGCCGAGCTTGCCCCACAGGTAGCCCATGATGTTGTCGGTGATGATCGCGTTCGGCTCGAACGCGCTGATGTCGCGGTGAAGCGCCTCGATGCGCTCGGACCGGCGGCCGTCGAGTTCGCCGAGGACGAACGCGCCGCGCCCGCCGAAATGAATGAGGCCGGGCGAGATGTAGTCCGCCCCGAAATTGATGAAGGCGCCGACCGTGCGCTCGCGACCGACAACGTCGCTGATGACGAGCTCGTTGAGGCCATTCTGGAACGAAGCGACAAAGCCGCCCGTGGCCAGATGGGGCGCGAGCTGGCGCGTTGCCTCCTCGGTGTGATGCGCCTTCACGCACAGGAACACCCGCTCGAACGTGCCGCACACGTCCGCCGGAACCACGGCTTTCGCCGGCACGGAAAAATTGTCGATCGAGCCTTCGATTGCAAGGCCGTTGGCGTTCATCGCCGCGACATGGTCGGTGTCCTTTTCGACGAAGAGCAGATCGTGCCCTGCGCGGCCAAGATAGGCGCCGATCGTGCCGCCGATCGCGCCGGTGCCCCAGACGAGGATAGGCCCGGCCGTCATCCCCAACCCTCTTCGATCAGGGTGCGGGTCTCGTCGACCGCGACCGTCCAGATCGCCAGCATCTCCTCATCGCTCTTCTGATAGCGGCCGCCAAAGTTCCCATCCCCAAGGTACTCGCGCACGCCGACGGGGTCCCGCGTTCGCATGTGCTCGATGTCGATCAACGGCTTCTGCTGGTCCGGGAGCTTCAGATTGGGCAAGCGCGTCCAGGGAAAATTCTCCATCCATGAGGCGTGCGAGGCCACGGGATCGACCTCCTGCACCTTGGCGAAGGTCTTCGGCGCATTCCACCAGTTGTGGAAGCGCACATGAGCGCCCGGGCAGCACGCCATCCATTCCATGCCGACCGTCTGGGCCGGCAGGTTTCCGCCGTGCCCATTGCACAGAAGAATGCGTCGAAAGCCGGCATCATGCAGGCAATCGAGCACGTCACGCACGAGCGCGGCATAGGTCGCCATCTTGAGGGATACGGTGCCCGGATAGGCGCGGAAATAGGGCGTGATGCCATAGGCGATCACCGGGAAGACCGGGACGTTGAGCGGCTCGGCGGCTTCGAGTGCCACCCGTTCGGACAGGATGCTGTCGACGGAGAGGCTCAAGTAGGCGTGCTGCTCGGTCGACCCGAGCGGCACCACGGCGCGGTCATCGTGCCGCAGGTAGTCCTCCACCTGCATCCAGTTCATGTCCGCAATCTTCAAGGCATTTCTCCCATTGTGCGCCGCTTGCGCACGCACATTGCACAAGCACAAGCCAAATCGGGCGCGCCCGGAATCAAGGCCATTGACGCCAGGAGCTACGGCCACCTAGCATTTCGGCAAGAGCTAAGCATAGCTGGCCGCCGCGAACAAAGGGGAAGCAGATGGGAAGCTTGCACGCGAGACTGCTCGCCGGTGTTGGAATGTTCGTCGGATTGGCGCTGGCATCGGCTGGCGCCGAGGCGGCGACCCGAGGTGGGACGCTGATCTACGCGCGCTACGCCGACTCGCTGTTTCTCGATCCCGTCCTCAACGACGCCAACGTCGACATCTGGATCTTGACCAACCTCTACGACACGCTGCTTGCGCCGACGAGCGACGGGCAGGGGGTGTCACCCTCGCTTGCAACGAAATGGGACGTGGCCACCGACGGCAAGACGGTGACGCTGACGTTACGTTCCGGAGTGAAATTCTCCGACGGCTCGCCGCTCACGCCGCAGGACGTGAAATGGTCGCTCGATCGCGCCCGCGACCCCAAGGCGGGCGCATGGAATTTCACGCTCGCGGCGGTCGACACGATCGAGACCGGCCCCGACACCGTGGTCCTGAAACTCAAGCACGCCGACCCGACGCTCTTGCCGGCGCTTGCCACTTTCAACGCCGCCATTCTTCCGCAGAAGCAGTTCGAAGCCTCGTCGGGCTCCTCGATGGAAGAAAAAGCGAAGGCCTTCGCGGAACATCCGATCGGCACCGGCCCGTTCGCCTTCGTGTCGTGGAAGCGCGGCGAGGTGATGAAGCTCAAACGCAACGACTATTATTGGAAGATGGGCGAAGACGGCAAACCGCTGCCGTACCTCGACGCTTTGGAATTCCCGGTCATTCCGGACGATTCGACCCGCCTCCTGAAGCTCAAGGCGGGCGAGATCGACGGTACCGAATTCGTGCCTTACGCCCGCGTCAAGGACCTGCAGGCCGACCCGTCGCTGCGCATGGAGCTGTGGCCCTCGACGCGCGTGCGCTATCTGACGCTCTACGTCGGCGACAAGTACAAGGACGGCTCGCCCAATCCGATCTCGAACCCGAAGGTGCGCCAGGCGCTGAACTACGCCATCAACAAGGACGCCGTCATTCAGATCACGACGCTCAACCTCGGCAAGCCGATGCGCTCCTACATGTCGTCGTCGACACCGCTCTTCTCCGGCGCGGCGCCGCTCTATCCGTATGATCCGGCGAAGGCCAAGGCGCTGCTTGCGGAAGCTGGCTTTGCCAACGGCTTTTCGTTCTCGTGCCTGTCGCTGTCGGGGAACGGCGACGATGCCAACGATCTCACCGCCGCCCAGCAGATGTGGGCGCAGATCGGGGTGAAGCTGAAGATCGAGCAGGTCGACAACCCGACCCGCACGGCCAAGTATCGCGCCGAGGATTTCCAGTGCCGCACGTCCGCCTGGACGGACGACATCGCCGATCCGAGCGAGATCACCTCCTATTTCGCCTACTACCCGAATATCCACTCCCTGCATTCCGGCTTCGATGACAAGCGGATCGACGAATTGTTCGAGAAGAGCCAGGAGGAGAACGACAAGACGGCGCGCACCGCCGAATACAAGGAGATTCAAGACCGCTACAACTCGGCTGCCCCCATCGTCTATCTCTATGAGACGCCTTATCCGGTGGCGTTTCGCAAGAACGCCAAGGGCTTCGTGCAGATCCCGCTCGGCAACAACCTCTTCGAGAGCGCCTATATCGAGAAGTGAGCGGCGGTATTGCTCGCGCGGTCGCCGAATTCCGATGGTCCGGATTGGCTGAACGGCGGCCGCGCCCCGCATAGCGGGCGCCTGACAAGCAGGCTGGCGCGGCCGTGAACAGGGCGAGCTACACCGCTGCGCGGCTTCTGCAGATCGTCCCGACATTCATTCTCATCGGCATCGTCGTCTTTGTACTCGTCCGCATCCTGCCCGGCGGCCCGGTTGCCGCGCTCCTCGGCGACAAGGCATCGGACGAAGCGATCGAGCGCATCACCCGCCAGCTCGGCCTCGATGCTCCTATCCTGGTCCAGTTCTGGCGCTTTCTCGAGACGATCGCGCGGGGCGATCTCGGCGATTCCATCGCCTATCACGTCGCTGTGGTGCGGCTGATCGCGGAACGCCTGCCCGTGACGCTTCTGCTGACAGGAATGGCGACGATCTTTGCGATCGCGCTCGCCGTGCCGCTCGCCTTTGTGGCCGCCGTCACGCAGAACCGCTGGCCGGACCTTGCGATCCGCGGCGCCTTCCAGGTCGGGCTGTCCTCGCCGATCTTCTATGTCGGCCTGATCCTGCTTACCGTCTTCGCCGGGGCCATGCACATCTTTCCGGTCGGGGGCTACGGCGAGACACCAGGGGAGCACCTCTATCATCTGTTTCTGCCAGCGCTGGCGCTGGCGCTGAGCTTCTCGGCTGTGATCATGCGCAGCCTGCGCGCCAGCGTCATCGAGGTGTTGAGCGCCGAGTTCGTCGATTTCGCGCGCGCCAAGGGCTTGCGGCGGCGCATCGTTCTTGGACGCCACGTGCTGCGCAATGCGCTGATCTCGACAGTTGCGCTGATCGGGCTGCAGATCGGTGATCTGCTCGGCGGCGCGGTCATCACGGAATCGGTCTTCGCCGTTCCCGGCGTCGGGCGACTGATGGTCGACAGCATTTTCGCCCGCGACTATCCCGTCATCCAGGGACTGACGCTTGCCCTTGCGGTGCTCGTCTCGCTCGTCTTTCTTGCCACCGACCTCGTGCAGATGGCGCTCGATCCGCGGGTCGCCAAATGACCGCCATCGCCCTGTCGCATGTCCGTGCGTGGCGGATTCCGGCGCCGCTCCTTGCCGGAGTGCTGATCCTCTGCGGCATGCTCGTTGCGGCGCTCGTTCCCGGGGCGATCGCGCCTTATGACCCGATCGCCTTCGACTATGCTGCCCTCCTGCAGCCGCCCAGCCTGGCGCATCCGTTCGGCACCGACAATTTCGGCCGGGACGTCCTGTCGCGGACCATCTTCGCAACGGGCGTCGACCTGCAGATCGCCTTCTTCGCCACCATCGCCCCGCTTGTCGTGGGCACCCTGGTCGGGCTCTTCATCGGCTTTTACGGCGGCCTCGCCGATGCGATCTTCGCCCAGGTCGTCAATCTGGTGATGACCTTTCCTTTCCTTGTCATCGTCATCGCCATCGTGGCCGTGCTCGGGCCGGGCCTCGAAAACATGTATGTCGCAGTCAGCATCGTCGGCTGGGTGTTCTATGCCCGCCTGACGCGCGCCGAAGTGCACGTGCAGCGCCAGAGCGACTACGTCGCCGCGGCCCGCGTCCTCGGCTATGCCCGCTCGCGGATCTTGTTTCGCCACATCCTGCCCAACACGCTGCGTCCGATCCTGGTCTTCTGGATGACCGACATGTCTCTGAAGATCCTGCTCGGGTCGAGCCTGGGCTATCTGGGTCTTGGCGCCCAGCCGCCGACGGCCGAATGGGGCGTGCTCATTGCCGACGGCAAGGCCTATTTTCCAGCCGGATGGTGGATGGCGGTGTTCCCGGGCGGCGTCATCGTGCTGTGCGGGATCGGCTTCAGCCTCACCGGCGACGGCCTTGCCGACCTCCTGGACGTGAAGCGATGACGCCGGCGCCGATCCTCACGATCAGCGGTCTTTCCGTCTCCTTCGCCACGCCGCACGGAATAGTGCGCGCCGTGGATGGCCTCGATCTTGCAATCGGGGCAGGCGAGGTCCTGGGCCTCGTCGGGGAATCCGGCTCGGGCAAGAGCGTCACCCTGCGCGCGGTCCTGCGTCTCCTGCGCCGCAATGCCGCCATCACGGGGCGCATCGATTGGCGCGGACAAGAGCTCCTGACCGCGCCCGAGCGTCGGCTGCGGGACGTGCGCGGCGGCGAAATCGCGATGATCTTCCAGGAGCCGATGACCGCGCTGAACCCGGTGTTGTCGATCGGGCTCCAGATCGAGGAGACGCTTGCCGCCCACACGGACCTCGGTGCGGCCGGCCGCCGGCGCCGCGCCATCGAGCTTCTCAGCCGCGTCGGCATCGCTTCGGCCGCGGCACGGCTCGACGACTATCCGCATCAGTTCTCCGGCGGCATGCGCCAGCGCGTGATGATTGCCATAGCGCTTGCTGGTGCACCGAAGCTGCTGCTCGCCGACGAGCCGACGACCGCGCTCGACGTGACCATCCAGGACCAGATCCTGAAGCTCCTGCGAGAGCTCGCCGGCGATCTCGGCATGGCGATGGTGCTCGTCACGCACGATCTCGGCATCGTGGCGGAGACCTGCGACCGGGTCGCCGTGATGTATGCGGGACGTATCTGCGAAGCCGGCCCGGTGGCGAGCGTCTTTGCCGCCCCCCGCCACGCCTATACTCTCGCGCTCCTGCGCTCGGTGCCGAGCGGCGGGCCGGCGCGCCAACCGCTCGATCCGATCCCCGGCCAGCCGCCGCGCGCCGACAGGCCGATCGTCGGCTGCCCGTTTGCGCCGCGCTGCGGCTTTGCCACCGGCGCGTGCCGCACGACGCGCCCGCCGCTCGAAGCCGTCACCCCCGATCGGGTTGCCGCCTGTTTCGAAGCGGCGCGTCTGCCTGCCTGGAGAGAGGCGGCGTGAGCGCTGCCGCCGCCCCGCCGCTGATCAGCGTCGAGGCCGTATCGAAGCGCTTTGCCGTGTCGCGCTCGCTGATCGATGTCGTGCGCGGCCGCCCGCCGGTCGCCGTGCAGGCCGTCGATGCGGTGAGCTTCACGGTGGCGCGCGGCGAGACGCTCGGCATCGTCGGGGAATCGGGCTGCGGCAAGTCGACCTTGGCCCGGCTGCTGTTGCATCTGGTCGCGCCGGATGGCGGCGAGCTGTTATTCGACGGCGATGCGGTCGGCGACCCAAATGGGCTCACCCTCAATGCGCTGCGCCGCCAGGTGCAGATCGTGTTTCAGGATTCGTACGCGTCGCTTAATCCGCGCATGCCGGTCCGCGATTCGGTAGCCTTTGGGCCGTTT
>JAFAME010000020.1 GCA_019233695.1 Methylobacteriaceae bacterium | reverse complement strand
CAGGGCCCGCGCGCGCGAGAGCTCCTGATGCCCCTCGTCGAAGGCATCGACTTGTCGCGCGAAGCCCTGCCGCATATGAGCGTGCGCGACGGATCCATCTGCGGCGTGCCGACCCGGCTCTTCCGGGTGAGCTTTACCGGCGAGCTGGGCTTCGAGGTGAACGTACCGGCAGACTACGGCTTCGCCGTCTGGGAGGCGATCTGGACGGAGGCCCGGCGCTTCGATGCCGTCGCCTACGGGACCGAGGCGATGCATGTGATGCGGGCCGAGAAGGGATACATCATCATCGGCCAGGAGACCGATGGCACGGTCACGCCCCAGGACCTCGGGCTCGAATGGGCGATTGCCGCCGCAAAACCGGATTTCGTCGGCAAGCGCTCGCTGGCGCGGCCCGATCTCGTCAAACCTGGCCGCAAGCAGCTCGTCGGCCTCTTCACCACCGATCCGCAGAGAGTGCTGGAAGACGGCGCGCAGATCGTTGCAACGGCCGATCCGCCGAAAGGAACGCCGGCGCTCGGGCACGTCACCTCGTCCTACTGGAGCGAGACCCTCGGCCGCTCGATCGCGCTCGCACTTGTGGCCGGCGGCCGCGGACGCCACGGCGAAAGGCTCCATGTGCCGGACCCTCGCGGCTCGACGCCGGTCAGTCTCGTCGATCCCATCTTTCATGACCGGGAGGGAAAGCGCCTCGATGCCTGACGTCTTGGCCACCCGGCAGGAGCCGTTGGCGCAGCTCGGCATCGCTCTGCCGCGCCTGCGCTCGGTCGCCGCCGAGGCCAGCAAGCCGGCGGTACGGTTCTCGCTGCGTGGGGGCGATGCGACAGCCGAGATGGCCGGGCGCGCGTTCGGCGTCGAACTGCCGCGCCAAGCCTGCCGGGCGAGCAGTGCCGGTTCGCGGGCCGCACTATGGCTTGGGCCGGACGAATGGCTGCTCATCGCCTCGGACGAGGCGCCGGCGGTCGAGCCGAGGACCTTCGGCCGGACCCTCGCCGCAAGCATCGAGGCCGCGCTCGCGCAGGTGCCTCACAGCTGCGTCGATATCAGCCATCGCCAGGCGGCGCTGAGCCTCGCCGGGCGCGATGCGGCAACAGCTCTTAACGCCGGCTGTCCACTCGATCTGTCGCTCGCGGCGTTCCCGGCCGGGATGTGCACACGCACGCTCTTCGGCAAGGCCGAGATCGTGCTGTGGCGGACGGCCACGGATGGTTTTCATATTGAAGTTTGGCGCTCGTTCATCGGCTACGTGGCCGGGCTGCTGGCCACCGCCTGCCAGGACGCCGCGAGCCTCGCGCGAGCGCGGTAGCGGATCAAATCAGACGCCTCATATCCCCTCGGATGCCCGCTCTCGAAGTTGCCGCGGCCTTACTCGTCACGCAGCTCGAGCGAGGCTGACGCCCTTGCCCCGCACTTCTGCCTCCTCGAACTCGGCAGCGGCGATCGCCCGGCCGAGAGCGGCGCTGAGTTCCTTGGCCGATTCCAGGCTCAGCTCGATCCCCGCACGTGCGCCCGGGTCGAGGCTCGTGTTGATGAAGTCGAGCGTGATGACGTCGCCGAGCGGCGCATGGCGCGCGTGGTCATAGGCAACCACCGCCTGCGAAAGTGGGAACCATTCGTCCCCGCGCTTTGCCATGCCATCCGCGCGCGCGATCTCGACGATGGACGTGCACATGTCTGGACCTCCTACTTCGCCAGATGCTTGCCGAAAAAGGTGAAAACCTTGCTCCAGCCATCCATTGCCTGTTCGGGCCGATAGAGCGGCCGGTGCCAATAGAAGAAGCCATGGCCGGCGCCATCGTACCGATGGAACTCGTAGGTCTTGCCGTGCTGCTTGAGCTCGGCCTCGTGCTGGTTCACCTGCTCCGGGCTTGGCGCGCGGTCCTCGTTGCCGAACAGGCCGAGCAGCGGGCAGCAGAGGTCTTTCGTCATGTCGATCGGCGCGACGGGCGTCTTGGGATTGAGCTCCTCCCTGCTCATCACAACGCGGCCACCCCACAGTTCGGCGCAAGCATCCACGTCCTTGCGCTGGCAGGCGTAGATGAAGGCGTGCCGGCCGCCCGAGCAGGAGCCGAAAAGGCCAACCTTGCCGTTGTGATTGGGCTGCGCGCGCATCCACGCCACGGCGCCTTCGGTATCGCCAACCACCTGGGCGTCGGCGATGCCGCCTTCGGCGCGCACCTTGGCGGCGACGTCGTCAGGGTTGCCGTCGCTGCCTCCGCCCTCGCGCTCGTAGAGGTTGGCGCAGATCGCGAGATGGCCGTGATGGGCGAAACGACGCGTCGTCTCGATGTAGAGCTCGCTCCAGCCCGGGAGATGGTGGACGAGCACGACGCCCGGAAAGGGGCCGGGACCGGATGGTTTGGCCACGTAAGCCGTTATCGGCGTTCCCTTGTCGCCCTTGATGGTCACGTTCTCGCAGGTCATGCCTCGGTAGAATGACATCGATCTTCCTCCTCGCGCCTGGCCGGGAGCGCCGTGCGGTCATCGACAAGCGGGGGTGAGCTTTTGCTGCCCGAGGGCGTCGCGCGCGCCAGTATTCGACGATCGCATGCTGGGCGCAACAGGAGACTGTATCGCAGACGTCGCCGGGGCTTTTGCGGCGGCCCTTTACGAAGGCGCCCTTTTTCCGAGCCGTGTGCCTGCCGCCTGGCGGCCTGGCCGGCATCATCGCGTGGCCGACCATCGGCCGGCCACGCGACGTTTCTCGACCACCCTGGAGACCGAGCCGCCCCGCGCTACGGATTCTCAGAACGGCGAGAAATAGCCCTCGGGAACGCGCAGCTGGAACCGGCCGATGGTGCGGTAGTCGCCGAGATTATTGCTCGGTTGGGGCGTGTTGTAGCCGGCAAACACGATCGTGACGGTCTCCTCGTTGGTATAGATCGCTTGCGGATCATAGACGCGGCCGCTGAAGAAGTTCGAGTTGTAGCCGCCGGGTGGGATGACATACGGCGGCGCCGGACGGGGCGGCACGAAGGGAGCGACCTGGGCCGCGCTCAACGCATCTGCACCGTGAACGTTGACGAGCGGTGGATGTGCCGGATACGACGTCGGGCCCGCGGGGTCGACCACCGTGTCGGTCGACAGGATCGGATTGTCGAAGCCGTAGATCACCTTCCAGCTCAGCAGGTCTTTCGGCTCGTCGACGCGCTTGGTCGTCTCCGCGTAGCCGAGGAAGTGGAAGCCGTCGGAGTCGTTGTCGAGGCAGTTGCCCGCGCCGAAGAACATGCCAACGCGCCCGTCCGAGATGCGGATCAGGCTGCCGCTGCCGAGCCAGCGGATGCCGTTCAGCGCCAGCGTGTTGGGATCCTGCAGGCCGGCGGCGACGCCGACGTCCTTGAAGGTGATGCCGTCCGTCGTGGTCGCCACCCGAATGGCGATCTCGTCCTGGTTGGTCTTGCGCACCTTGCCGTTGACCAAATTGGTCAGCGCGAAAGGCGGCGTGGACGGGCAAGACTGCGCCTTCGGGATCGCGTTCAGCGTCTTTTCCACATAGACGATCGTGGTCTTTTCACCAATCTCCACCGCGCCGAGGATGGCATCGGGGTTCCGCAGACCGCTCGTTAACTCCGCGGTGGGGTCAAGCTGAGGATAGCCGCCGGCAGCGAGCGGGCTCACATAGCCGAAGTCGGCAAGCGAGAACACCGAGCCGAGCGGCGAATTCGGCAGGTCGTGGACCACGAGCGGGTCGGAGTCGATGTGGCCGTTGGCACGGTCGAGATTGTAGATGCGCTGCTTGCCTTTCACCGTCAGGACGAAGGCGTGGCCGAGCCCGTTGTCGGCGGCGTTCGCGCTCGAGGACCCGTAGGGCATCGACACGCCGTTCACGATCACATTGTTGTTGTCCGGATCGGTCGGGTCTGCCGGGCAGAACGGATTGAGCGCCAGCGCCTTGTCGGTGAAGCGCCAGGTCGCCCCCCAGTCGACGGAGAACGCCGACACCGTCGCCTCTTCCTCATTGCGCGGGCGATAGTCGAAAAAGCCTTCGAGCAGCAGGCCACGGCGCCGCACGAACGGGAAATAATAGGGCTGCATCAGGCTGGTGCCGCGATTCGTCTGAAGCTGGTGGGACGCATCGCAATAAGCCGCGTAAGGAGTGCCGAACCCGACGTACGGTGGCCCGCTCGTGGTCGGCACGATGCCGGAGGCATCGTGCGCAAATGGAGCCGCCTCGTGCAGCGTCCACGGCCCGCCGAAGATCTTCGATTCGACCAGGCTGCGCGGAACATACGAAAAGGAAGCTCGGTCCCTGTCACGGTCCCTGTCACGATCCGGGTCGTCCGCCCGCGCGCCCGCCGGCAACAGCAGGCCCGCCGCCAAGCCGGTCGCGGCAATCCCATATACCAACGATTTCATGCGCCCTCTCCCCTCTTTTGATTTGCCCGGGCATATAAGCAGCTGGCCGTGACACGCCAGTGTCGATTTGGCGACAACGTTGCGCCACATTCCTTTCCTGCCCGAGGGCGTCGCACCGCCGGTATTCGACCGGGCGCAAGAGGCAGCTGTTGGACGCTGGTTCGATGCAGCCGCCTTGGATCCAAACCGCGGTCTTGAGCGTTGCCTCCGTACAAGCATGCGACCTGGACGACGGCGAGCGCCCACGGGAGCGAGGGGCTCTTTGTCTGTTGCCCGATCGCCGTCGAACCGGCCAACCAGACAGGAGAGCATCATGAACACCAAATGGCTAGGAATGGCGACCGCAGTTGCGATTTGCGCGGCGGCGCCGGCTTTTACCGCGACGAATCCGCCGCCGACTGATCCATCCAAGAC
>JAFAME010000185.1 GCA_019233695.1 Methylobacteriaceae bacterium | reverse complement strand
GCCTACAGCCTCGGGCGCGATCGCAACCTCGACGCGATCGAGATGGTTCGCCTGGCGCGCGGCATCGACGCGGCGACGCTCGATCGCGAGCCGTCACTCTTCACGATCATCAATTCGTCCTCGCCGTTGCGCCTCGACACGCCGATGCTCGAAGGCATCATCCAGATGGCGCGACATAACCAGGTCGTTGTCCTCACCCCGTTCACGCTTGCGGGCGCCATGGCACCGGTGACGGTCGCAGGCGCCGTCGCCCAGCAGAACGCCGAGGCGCTCGCGGGGCTCGTGATGGCGCAGTCTGTCAGGCCCGGCTCGCCCTTCGTCTACGGTGGCTTCACATCCAACGTCGACATGAAGTCGGGCGCGCCCGCCTTTGGCACGCCCGAATACATGAAATCGGCGCTGCTCGGGGGCCAGCTCGCGCGCCGCTACGGCCTGCCTTATCGCTCGTCGAACACCTGCGCTGCCAATACGCTCGACGCGCAGGCCGCCTACGAGAGTGTGTTCTCGCTGTGGGGGGCGATCATGGGCGGCGCCAATCTCCTCATGCATGGTGCCGGATGGATGGAGGGCGGTCTCCATGCCTCCTTTGAGAAGATGCTGCTCGACGCCGATCTCCTCGGCATGGTCGGCGAATTCCTGACGCCGCTTGCCGTTGATGACGATACGCTGGCGATGGAGGCGATCCGGGAGGTCGGGCCGGGCGGCCACTACTTCGGCTGCGCGCACACGCAATCGCGCTACCGTACCGCCTTTTTCGCGCCGATGATCTCCGACTGGCGCAACTACGAGAGTTGGCGTGAAGCCGGCAGCCCGACCGCCTATGACACTGCCAACCGCCTTTACAAGGAGCGCCTTGCCTCCTATGCGCCCCCGCCGATGGATGCCGCCGCGCGCGAGGCGCTCGAAGCGTTTGTCGCAAAGCGCAAAGAACAGGGCGGCGTCGCGACGGATTTCTGAGCGGCGGATCGGGTCCAATCGCCAGGTCGGGCCATGGACGCGAGGTCGAGAGAAGGTCTGAGGACCATCATGGCGCAACAGCTTGGCCCCTATTCGCGCCGGATCGCTTGTTCGCGCTGCGGCGTGTCCTTCGGCTGCACGAACGATGGGTCGGGACGATGCTGGTGCGGCGCAGAGCCCTATCGGCTGCCTCGGCCTTTGCCGGCGGAGGCCGGCACCTTCGAGGATTGCCTCTGCCCGCGCTGTCTGCGCGAGACCGCCGCCTCGCTCGCCCATCTCGCGCCGGGGGCGGCTCCGCGATAGGTGGCGTCCGACCGGGCGCCGACCCAGGGAGTATCCTGCGAAAGGGCATGTGAAGAAATCGGCTTGCGGTGTCATCCCGGCCGAAGCACCGCGAAGCGGTTCGCAGAGCCGGGATCCGGAGGGTCTCGTCCTTGGGAGCTTGTCGCCGGATCCCCGATGACGCTTCGCGCTTCCGGGATGACAACCTACGATTTCTTCACATACTTGAAGGCAGGCTAACTTCCCGCCAGCATTTCCACCATCGTGACGCCAGCTGGCGTCTTGGCGCCAGCGTCCGCGCGGACGCCCCGGCTTGAGCCCCTGCGCTCATCGGATGGCGTGCGCCTGAAGTGCTCGCTGTAGCACTTCGAAAAATGCGAGGCGGAGACGAACCCGCACGCGATCCCGACCGACAGGATGGGAATGCTCGTCTGCAGCAGGAGGTGGCGGGCGCGGTCGAGCCTGACCCCCAGATAGTAGCGTGTCGGCGTCGACCCGATATATTTCTGGAACAGCCGTTCGAGCTGCCGTGGCGAGAGGCCAGCGCGCTTGGCAAGCTGTGCGCAGGTCGCGGGTCGTTCGAGCCGCTTCTCCATCTCCGCCACCACGGCTAGGAGCTTCGGATGGGCGACGCCGAGCCGCGAGCGCAGTTCCATGCGCTGGCGTTCGTTCGAATCGCGCATGCGGTGATGGATGAGTTCGTCGGTGACGAGCGCTGCGACCTCATGGTCCTGCGTCGTCGTCGAGATCACCTTCAGCATCATGTCGATTGCCGCGGTGCCGCCGGCGCAGGTGAACCGGTTGCGGTCGATCTCGTAGAGCTCTTGCGTCACTTCGAGATGCGGGAACTGCTCGCGGAACGAATCATAGTTCTCCCAATGGATGGTGCAGCGATAGCCATCGAGAAGCCCGGATTGGGCGAGAATGAACGGCCCAGTACAGACCGCTCCGATCGACACCCCCTGGGACGCAAGCTTACGCAATCTGGCAATGAGGGCGCCGTGATTGATCTTCTGGACGTCGATGCCACCGCAGACGACGACGTCGCGAAGGTCGGCCATGTCGGAATAGGCGCCGTCGACCGTCACGGCAACGCCGTTCGAGGCGTTCACCGGCCGGCCATCTGGCGAGAACAGGCGCCAGCGAAAGATCTCTTCGCGAGACACGCGGTTGGCAAGCCGCAGCGGCTCCAGCGCCGAGGCAAACGCGATCATCGAGAAATTCGGAACGAGCGCAAAACCGAGAACGGCAGGCTCTTCCCCACTTCTTCGCGTGATGGCGGTCATGGTCAGTCGCGTCTCGCGGTCGGGGTGTCTCTGTTCGGATTCCGACGCGTAAGGTCGCATGATAACAATTGCCGGGGCAACAAAAAGTCGAAATTCCTCGATTTGCATCGGCGGTATGCGCCGAAACCGACAGGCTGAGGCTTCATGGCATCCGATATCGCCATTGCGCGGGGAGCGCGTCTGCGTCCCATAGCGGAAGTCGGTGCTACGCTCGGCGTGCCCGAGGCAGCACTCACGCCCTACGGTCGGCACATCGCCAAGCTGGACGGGCAGTTCCTCCGTTCGCTCGACGGGCGCCCGGACGGCCGCTTGATCCTCATGACCGCGATCAACCCGACGCCCGCTGGCGAGGGCAAGACGACGACGACGGTCGGCCTCGGCGACGGCCTGAACCGCATCGGCAAGCGCGCCGCGATCTGCCTGCGCGAGCCCTCCCTCGGGCCGTGCTTCGGCATGAAGGGCGGCGCCGCTGGCGGCGGCCACGCGCAGGTCGTTCCGATGGAGCAGATCAATCTGCACTTCACCGGCGACTTTCACGCCATCACCACGGCCAACAACCTGCTTGCTGCGCTGATCGATAATCAGGTCTATTGGGACAACAGCCTCGGTATCGACCCGCGGCGGATCGCCTGGCGCCGCGCCCTCGACATGAACGATCGCTCGCTGCGCGCCATCGTCTCATCGCTCGGCGGCGTCGCCAACGGGATGCCCCGCGAGGCGGGCTTCGACATAACGGTTGCCTCCGAAGTTATGGCCGTCTTCTGCCTGGCGCGCGATCTTGCCGATCTCGAAGCGCGGCTTGGGCGAATGATCATCGCCTCGACATCGAAGCGGCAACCCATCACGGCAGCGGATATCAAGGCGCACGGTGCGATGACCGTACTCCTCAAGGACGCGCTGCAGCCAAATCTCGTGCAAACCCTCGAAGGCAATCCCGCCTTCGTGCATGGCGGGCCGTTCGCCAACATCGCCCACGGCTGCAACTCGCTGATCGCGACGAAGACTGCCCTGAAACTTGCCGACTATGTCGTCACCGAAGCGGGATTTGGCGCCGATCTCGGCGCAGAGAAATTCTTCGACATAAAATGCCGGGTGGCCGGGCTGCAGCCGGCCGCGGCCGTGATCGTTGCGAGCGTACGCGCCCTGAAGATGCATGGCGGGGTGGCCAAGGATGCGCTCGGCGCCGAGAATCTCGCGGCCCTGCGTGCCGGGCTCGTCAATCTGGAACGCCACATCGCCAATGTCGGCGGTTTCGGCGTGCCGGTTGCCGTAGCGATCAACAACTTCACCAGCGATACTCCGGCAGAACACGCGCTGATCCGCGACACGTGCGCCAAGAAATTCGGCGTCGAAGCCATCGTGTGCCGCCATTGGGCCGAGGGCTCGCAGGGCATCGTCGATCTGGCTCACAAGGTGGTTGAATTGGCGGAAGGCTCGGAGCAGGCCTTTTCGCTGCTCTATCCAGACGAAATGCCGCTTATGGACAAGGTACGCACTATCGCCACGCGCATCTATGGCGCGGCCGATGTTGCCGCCGATGCCAAGATCCGCGCCCGCTTCGCCGAGATCGAAGCTGCCGGTTTCGGCCATCTGCCGGTGTGCATCGCCAAGACCCAATATTCGTTCGCGGCCGATCCGACCCTCCTCGGCGCGCCGAGCGGGCACATCGTGCCGATCCGCGAGGTCCGGCTCTCGGCCGGCGCCGGCTTCGTGGTGGTGATCTGCGGGGAGATCATGACCATGCCTGGCCTGCCGCGGGTGCCCGCAGCCCAGAACATCCGGCTCGACGGCGACGGCCGTATCGAGGGGCTGTTCTAGTTTCCACTCGAAATCCAAAGAGGCTTACGTTGCTCAGCTCGCTGTTGGCCGACCGCCCGTTCTTGCTTGCAGACGGCGCCACCGGCACGAACCTGTTCGCCATGGGGCTTGCGGCCGCCGAGGCGCCGGAAGCGTGGAACTTCGAGCATCCCGACCGCGTCAAGGCGCTTCACCGCTCGTTCATCGACGCAGGGGCCGACATCATCCTCACCAACACCTTCGGCGGCAATGCCCGCCGGCTGATGCTGCATGGGCTC
>JAFAME010000085.1 GCA_019233695.1 Methylobacteriaceae bacterium | reverse complement strand
CCACAATAGCGCCGCATCGAAGTTGCCGAGGTGCTCAACGAGATTTTGCGCGACCTCGGTCGCTGTGCGGAGCGGGCTGTCGTAGAAGAAGTCCAAGGTCTTCTTGAGCTTTGTCGGACGAGCGCCCGCGGTCAGGTCAGGAACCGGAATTCCGCGGCGTGCCCGCAAATCCCCGGCACTCCAAGACGGTCAGAAATTGCATTCGCAGTCCATTTCGATCGCGCCGGCGCTCGTCAGCTCAAAGCGGCGTGTCCGCATCCCGCCAACTTGTCGGGTCCTACAGGCGCCGCTCTGGGAGCGGCGGAGCCGGGTCGCGGCCGAGCATCAGGTTCCAATAGGCCCACGAGCGCCCGTCGAAAATGCCTGGAGGCGCATCGTCCAAGGCTTCTGCCAACTCCTCGTCGGTGACGTGACGGCGCACGGTTTTGACGTCCTCGTGGGTGCCGTATGTCAGCACGTACGCCAGGAATTCGGGCGGATTGGCGAGCGCCTCGCGCGGCTCCTTGAACCAGACGCATCGGCCGGCAACGCGCTCAAGTTCAGGCGTGAGAGGAAGCGGTTTCATGGGACGTCATCGCCGCGCCACACTTTCTCGACCTTCGCAATATTCGGAAGACGATCTAGATACAGGACGAACTCCGGCGGCACGGCTCGCAGTTCGCTCCACAACCTGCGCTGTGGTTCCGACAAAATGTCGAGGCGAGGAATGACGGTCATCGGGTGCCTCGATGTCGCCGTCCCGACGAGTCACCCGCCTCGCGGCCGGAGCATGGCGAAGACCTGATCGACGACCGCATAGTCGCCGTAGCCGCAGCGCGCGATCGGCTGCAGCGCAGCAGTGTCGACTATTCCGTCCTTGAGGAAGCGCTCGTCAAGATGCACGCCGACGACTTGGCCGAGAACTACGAACTGCGCCAGCGCGGCGCCATTCAGATCGCGCAATTGGATGATGTCGAGCACTTTGCATTCCATCGAGCATGGGCTCGCGGCAACGCGGGGGGGCCGGACGAGGCGGGAGGGCGCCGTCGCGAGGCCGGCATGGTCGAACTCGCTCGCACCGCGCGACAGCGGCGCGGACGTCAGGTTCATGGCCTCGCGCAGCTCGTAGGTGGCAAGATTCCAGACGAACTCGCCGGTCTCGCGCGCGAAGCTCACGCTGTCCTTGGGCCCATCGCTCGAGAACGCCAGGATCGGCGGCTCGGACGCGACCGCGTTGAAGAAGCTGTAGGGCGCAAGGTTTGTGGCGCCGGACCGGCCCATCGTCGTCACCCAGCCGATCGGGCGCGGCGCCACGAGGGCCTTGAACGGGTCATGCGGCAGAACCGATCGGTCGCGTGAGCGGGGCTCGTAAAACAATGTCGTGCGCTCCCGCGGCGCGGCTCAGGCCGTGTAGTGCGTGACGATCTCGGCGAGCGGCGGCCGCACGCGATCCTCGGGTCTCGTCTGCGATCGGCCGATGTGCACGAAACCCGCGATCTTCTCGTGCGCCTCAAGGCCAAATGCATCGAGAACACGGCGGTCGTAGGCGTACCATTGCGTCATCCAGGCTGTCGCAAAGCCAAGGGCATTGGCCGCGATTGTGAGGTTCATGCACACGGCTCCGGCTGACAGCATCTGTTCCCATTCCGGAATTTTCATGTGCTGTGCCGCCCGCGAAACGACGGCAACGACGAGGGGGGCGAGCGACAACCGCCGGCGCTCGATGGCGAGCCGGTCTGCGTCGGCGCCCGGATTGTCGATTGCGAAGACCTTGGCGATGACATCGCCCGCCCTTTCGCGAGCCGCACCACTGAAGACGATGAACCGCCAAGGCACGAGCTTGCCATGGTCGGGGACACGCGCGGCGACCGCCAACATCGTGTCGAGCTCTGCCTTCGATGGTTCCGGACCGGCAAGCGCAATGGGGGACACCGAGCGACGAGTTTTGAGCAAGGCGATGGTATCGTTCATGCTTCAGGAATTCCGGGGAGTGAGGAGCGCTGGGCCGGCCTGACGGAGCGGCTCGGCGTCGAACATCTTGATCTCTACTGCGGGATGGGGCGGCTTGTCGACGGCATCGATCGGATCGCGTCGGCGTCTAATCCACCGGCGAGAGAGCGGATTGATCGATCATGATATTGTCGGATTCATGCTTTTCGTGCTCGGCTTGAGCGCGGCAGGCGCTGAGGCTGTCGCGCGCGCGGGATAGCAATATGGAGCGGATGCTGAGGGCCTGTCCGAGCCTTGGTGGTCTGGTGCTGGCGCTGCTTTTGTGGGCGACGACAGCGGTCGCGCAAACGGCCTCTCCGCCGCTGCTGCAGCCGCCGCCAACCGGCGCCCCGCCGCAAGCGCCTGCGCCCATGCCGCAACCAGCGCCCGCGGCGGCGCCGGCCACGGGCCCGGTGGCGAAGGGTCTCCTCTATCTTTCGGCGGTCTTCGGCAACGACAACCAGCCGGTCAAGTCCGGACTCCACTGGCGGGTCTTCAATGCCCAGGCCGAGGCGGACGGAACGCACGCGCTCGTGGCCGAATCGACTGATCCCACCCCGACCCTTTCGGTGCCGAACGGCGAGTATATCGTCCATGCCGCTTTCGGCCTCGCGGGCATGACCAAACGCGTTGCCGTCAATGGCCGCCCGGCGGTCGCCAAGCTTACCCTCAACGCCGGCGCCTTGCGGATCGTCGGGGTCCTCGGCGATCGCCCCATCCCGCCGAACCGGCTCGCGATCTCGGTGTATGTGCCGGAGCGCGGCAATTCCGAGGCGAAGCTTGTCGTCGAGAACGCGACGGCCGGCGAGATCCTGCTGCTTCCGGAGGGAACCTACCATATCGTGTCGACCTATCTCGACACCGTGGGGGTCGGCTCGCTGGAGCCGGCGGGCGCGGCGGGCAATGCGTCGAACTCGGTCGTAACCGCCGACATTCGCGTCCAGGCCGGCATGTTCATCGAGACGACACTGCGCCACCGCGCCGCGGTGCTCACGCTCAAGCTCGTCAACACGCCAAACGGGGAAGCCCTTACCGACACCACGTTCACGGTCCTGACACCCGGCGGCGACGTGATCCGCGAGCTCATCGGGGCGTTCCCCTCCCTCGTGCTTGCCGAGGGCGACTACATTGCCATTGCGCGCCACGGCACCAATACCTACCCGGCGCAATTCAAGGTGCAGTCGGGCCTCGACCGCGACATTGAAATTTTGGCGCAATCACAACCGCAGTCGCCTTGAAGCGAGGGCGGCCTTTGAGCGAGGGACATCGATGCAGACCTTTTTCGTCCAGATAAAGTGCGCGCTCGGGCGCACCTACGAGGTCGCAAGCAGCCTGGCCGAGGCGGAAATCGCGTCCGAAATCTATTCGATCGCCGGAGATTTCGACATTCTGGCGAAATTCTATGTGCCCAAGGACGTCGACATCGGCCATTTCATCGGCGAAAAGGTCCAGGTGATCGCGGGCATCGTCGACACCCGCACGATCATCACCTTCAAGGCCTTTTGATCGAAGGTCCCGACGGGCTCCGATCGGCTGTTCAGGCTGGCGGATTGCAAACGCCGCCCCACCGACGAAGAGAAGGGCTGAGGCAAGCCAGGAGACGCGCCGTATAGCCCATGGGGTGAATTCCCTTTCCAGTCTCCGCGGCCTCGTCAATTGAGCTTGGTCGTGGCTGCGAGCCGGTGGTAAAACGGATCGCCCCGCGGCGAGCAAGCCGGCCGGACCGGCCGCGGATCGTACGAGGCCCGCTTCGACGCGCCGCCCCCAGATTGCAGGGCACCGGCCGCCTCCCTATAGTGGGGTCCATCTCGCAGCGGCGGGGGCGTTTGCGCCCTGGTCCGGCCATCTCATCACTTGGAAACCACCAACTTATGCTGCAAAACCTGCGCTCTGCCTCCAACACTTGGCTCGGGCGGGCCGTGCTGTCGGTCGTCATGGGCTTCATCATCATCAGCTTTGCCATCTGGGGCATCGGCAACATCTTCCAGGGTTTCGGCCAGAACCACCTCGCCAGCGTCGGCAACACCGAGATCACCATCAACGCCTACCGCAACGCCTATCAGGCGGCGCTGCAGAACATCCAGCGGCGGACCGGCCAGGCCATCACCAACGACCAGGCGCGGCTCTTCGGCCTCGATCAGCAGGTCTTGGGTGAGCTGGTCTCCAACGCCGCCATCGATCAGCAGGCACGCTCGCTGGGGCTCGCGATGTCGGACAAGGAGATCCGGGGCAAGATCTTTGCCGATCCGAACTACAAAGGCCCATCGGGAGCTTTCGATCCGAACCTGTTTGCCGAGATCGTGCGCGATCAGGGCTATTCCGAGCAGGGTTTTGTCAGCGAGCAGCGTCAGGTCTATCTGCGGCGCGAGATCGCCGAGGCGATCGCCGGCGCTGTGACGGCGCCGCGCGCCGCGCTCGAGGCCTTCAACCGCTATCGCGCCGAAGCGCGAACGGTCGACTATGTCGTGCTGCCGCCCAAGGCTGCCGGCGAAATCGCCGCGCCCCCCGAAGACGAGCTCAAGAAATATTTCGAGGACCGCAAGCAGGCTTATCGCGCCCCGGAGTACCGCAAGCTGATCGTTCTCACGGTCACGCCGACGTTGCTCGCCAAGCCGGACGCGGTCTCGGACGAAGACGCCATGAAGCGCTACGAGGAGGTCAAGCAGCGCTACGGCACGCCCGAGAAACGTGATCTCCAGCAGATCGTCTTCCCGGACGAGGTCGCCGCAAGGGCCGCGCAAGGCAGGATCAAGGCCGGCGCCAGTTTCGAGGACATCGCGGCCGAACGAAAACTCAGCCCGACCGATCTCAGCCTCGGCACAAGAGTCAAGGGCGACCTCGTCGACAAGGCGGTTGCCGACGCGGCGTTCGCGCTGCCGGAAGGCGGCATCACCGAGCCGGTGAAGGGGACGTTCGGCTTCGTCCTCGTCCGTGTCGTGAAGATCTACCCTGAAAGCGTGAAGCCCTTTGCCGAAGTCGCCAAGGAGCTGAAGGCGGAAATCGCCGCGGATCGGGCGCGAGGCGAGGTCACGAAGCTGCACGATCAGATCGAGGATCTGCGCACCTCCGGCAAGCCGCTCTCCGAGGCGGCGAAGGCCGCCGGGCTCGAGCCGCGCATCATCGATGCGGTCGATGCGGCAGGCCGCGACAAGGCGGGCGCGCCGGTTGCGGACCTCACCGAGCGCGACGCCCTCATGAAGGCGGCTTTTGCCTCCGACATCGGGGTGGACAATGAAACCGTCGAGACCGCAGATAACGGCTACATCTGGTTCGAGGTGCAGAAGATCGAGCCGGCGCGCGACCGCACCCTGGACGAGGTCAAGGGCGACGTCGAAAAGGCTTGGCGTAGCGACGAGACCGCCAAGCGGCTGGCAGAAAAGGCAGCCGATCTCGTCAAGAAGCTTGATGCCGGGGAAACCCTGCAATCGATCGCAACCGCCGAAAGCGTCGAAGTTAAGACCGCAACCGGGGTGGTCCGGGCCGGCGCACCTGGGCTGCCGGCGAGCGCCGTGGTACAAATCTTCGGCGTGTCGCCTGGCCAGGCCGGCTCGGCGGCCGGTGACGGCGACAGCCGCATTCTCTTCAAGGTGAAGGATTCGGTCGTGCCGCCGCTCGATCCCGCCACCCCGCAGACGAAGTCGCTCGCCGAGGCCTATGCCCAGTCGCTGTCAAACGACATCACGGCCCAATACGCCGGCAAGGTGCAGGCCGAGGTCGGGGTCAGCGTCAGCGAGCAGGCTCTGCGTTTGGCAATCGGCGGGAACAATCAGTGACCATGGCGCGGCACCATCCTGGGCGAGGTGCGGCGTCGGCGGCTCGCAGCGCTTGCGGCCACGACCAAGGGCCCGAGACGCGCTGACACGAACCCATGTCGATCTCGCCCGCCCCCGACGCCTTCTCGCGCGCCTATGAGGCGGGCAAGGCGCAGCTCGTCACCACGACACTCGTTGCCGATCTCGAAACACCGGTCTCCGCCTTCCTGAAGCTTGCCGCCGGACGCAAGGGCAATCTGTTCCTGCTCGAATCGGTTGAGGGGGGCGCCATCCGCGGCCGCTACTCGATGATCGGGCTTGATCCCGACATCATCTGGCGCTCGACCGGAGAGCGTGCCGAGGTCAACCGGCGCGCGCTTGTCGAGCCGGACAATTTCGTCCCCTGCGAGGGCAAGCCGCTCGAAGCACTGCGCGCGCTCCTCGCCGAATCCGCCATCGACGTGCCCCCCGACATGCCGCCGATGTCGGCAGGCGTGTTCGGCTATCTCGGCTACGACATGGTGCGGCAGATGGAGCGGCTGCCTGCCGAGAAACCCGACCCGATCGGCGTGCCCGAAGCGGTGCTGATCAGGCCGACCGTGATGGTCGTCTTCGATGCCATCCGGGACGAGATTTCGCTTGTCGCGCCCGCCCGTCCGCAGCCGGGCCGCACGGCGCGCGCCGCCTATGCGCAGGCAATGGAGCGCCTCGACGCGGTCGTCGGCGTGCTTGAAGGTCCTCTCGCCCATCCGCAGCCACCCGCCGATGCGCACCTGCTGGCAGACCCGCCCGTCTCCAACACCGCCGAGCACGAATTCCACGCCATGGTGGAGCGCGCCAAGGAGTACATCCGGGCCGGCGACATTTTCCAGGTCGTGCTGTCGCAGCGCTTTACGGCAGGCTTCGAGCTTGCGCCGTTCTCGCTCTACCGGGCGCTGCGGCGCGTCAATCCGGCGCCCTTCCTGTGCTACCTCGATCTCGGCGGCTTTCAGATCGTCTGCTCGAGCCCCGAAATCCTCGTACGCGTG
>JAFAME010000061.1 GCA_019233695.1 Methylobacteriaceae bacterium | reverse complement strand
CAGAAACCTGATTGAACGCTTCTTCAACAAGCTCAAACACTACCGAGCCATCGCGACCCGTTTCGAAAAGCACGCTTCAAACTACCTTGCCCTCGTCAAACTTGCCTGCGCTCGAATCTGGATGCGATTTATGAGTCGGTGACCTAGCCGATCGCAGTGGTCGGCCGCTCGGGACCTGCTTGCCTTGCAAGAAGATTGCGAATCTCTTCGAGCAGGACTTCGGTCTTCGTCGGCGGCGGAGGCGCCGGGGGCGCCTTCGGTTCGGCCCGGCGCATCGTGTTGATGCCCTTCACGACAAGGAACAGGACGAAGGCGATGATGAGGAAGTTGACGGCGATGGTCAGGAACTGGCCGAAGCCGAGGACCGCGCCGGCCTCCTTGACCTTGGCATATGACGCGCCTGCCTTTGCCGCGTCGGCAGCCTTGCCCGACAGCGGAATGTAGAGATTGGAGAAATCGATGCCGCCGGTGATCGCGCCGACGATCGGCATGATGATGTCGCCGACGAGCGAGTCGACTATCTTGCCAAAGGCTGCACCGATGATCACGCCGATGGCGAGATCAACGACGTTGCCCTTCATGGCGAAGTCTCGGAATTCCTTGAGCATTGCTCTCCCCCTACTGCCAAGAATTGAATTGTCGAGCACAATCTCCCTGTGATGCCGAGCCTGAGGGCTCACTCACAACCATTAAGCGATGAGGATCGAAAACTGAAGCGCAACGGCCGGCGGCCGGGACATTCGGGCCGGCCGAGTGGATTTCGTCCCGCCTTGAGCCCCGACTCGGACTCTCGCACGCGCCGGTGCTATTTTGCCGGCGGAAAGTTTGAGGAACCCGACGCACCATGATCCCAGGCTGGGCCGCCATCCTGGCCGCGCTCCTCTATCTGAGCGGGCTGTTTGCGGTTGCCTACTATGGCGATACGCTCGGCCGCCGCCTGGTGCGCGAACGCGCCCGAGGACTGATCTACGCACTGACGCTTGCGGTCTATTGCACGTCCTGGACCTTCTTCGGCTCGGTCGGCCTCGCCTCGACAGCCGGGCTCGATTTCCTCCCGATCTACATCGGGCCGATCGTGGTGGTCGCCTTCGGGCAGAGGCTGATCCTGCGAATGGTGCGGCTCGCGAAGTCACAAAACATCACTTCCATCGCCGATTTCATCGCCGCCCGCTACGGCAAGTCGGAGGCCGTGGCGGCGCTTGTTGCCATCATCGCGGTGATCGGCGTGGTGCCCTACATAGCGCTCCAGCTCAAAGCCATCTCCGCATCGCTCGCGACCGTCCTGAAGTCGGCGTCGGCCGGCCATGTCGTGACGGCATCGACGGCGGCGAGCGGTTCCTCCGTCATCGTCGCGCTGATCTTGGCCGGCTTTGCCATGGCCTTCGGCACGCGTCGCATCGATGCAACCGAACATCAGGACGGCCTGATGTTCGCCATCGCCGTCGAATCACTCGTCAAGCTCGTGAGCTTTCTTGCGGTCGGCCTCTATGTGACCTTCGGCATGTTCCATGGCTTCGGCGATCTCGCCGCCCGTGTCGAAGCCAGCGAGCCCATGCGCGCGATGCTGCTGCGTCCGCCGCAGCTCGGCACGTGGCTCACGATGAACATATTGTCGGCTGCCGCAATCCTCCTCCTGCCGCGCCAGTTCCACGTCACCATCGTCGAAAATCGCGACACGCGCGACGTGCGCACCGCGGGCTGGCTGTTCCCGCTCTATCTCGTGGCAATCAATATTTTCGTCGTGCCGATCGTCATTGCCGGCCTGTCGACGTTTCCCGAGGGCGCCATCAACCGCGACATGACGGTTCTCTCCCTGCCGATACAGGGCCGGGCGAGCCTCGTGACCCTGATTGCGATGATCGGGGGCCTTTCGGCAGCAACCGCCATGGTCATCGTCGCATGCGTTGCGCTCTCGATCATGGTGTCAAACGACCTCGTGATGCCGCTCCTCCTGCGGGGGCGTGCCAGGCTGCCTGGGGGCGAAACAGGAGATCTCTCGCTGCCGATCCTCACGATCCGACGCGCCGCGATTGTCGTGATCATCTGCCTCGGCTACATCTATTTCCGCGCCGCGGGCGACGCGGCGCTTGCCTCGATCGGCCTTCTCTCCTTTGCGGCGATTGCGCAGATCGTGCCGGCCTTCGTCGGCGCGCTCGCTTGGCGGCGCGGCACCGCGCGCGGCGCGATGGCCGGCCTTGCCGTCGGCATCGCGTTGTGGACCTACACCCTGTTCCTGCCCTCGCTGGAAGCCGCGCCGGAATGGCTGAGGGATCTTATCGAACACGGGCCCGTGGGGATCGAAGCTCTGCGGCCGACGGCGCTGTTCGGGCTCCAGCTTGCCCCCCTGACGCACGGCGTCTTTGTGAGCCTGATCGCCAACATCGCAGCGCTTGTGGGCGTTTCGCTGCTGCGCCGCCCGAGCCCCATCGAGGATATGCAGGCAAGCGTATTCGTCGGGACGCGCGAAGCGCCGATCGTGCCGGGCTTTCGCCTGTGGCGCGCAAGCGTCACAACCGGCGAGATCGAGAGCACTGTGGCGCGCTATCTCGGTGCGGAACGTACCCGACGTGCGTTCGACGACTTTTTCAGCACGCACGACCTTCCGCGCGCGGCCGAAACCGAAGCCGATCCCCATCTGCTCAGGTTTGCCGAACACCTCCTCGCCGCAGCGCTCGGAGCGCCGTCGTCGCGGCTTGTTCTGTCGCTCCTGCTGCGCCGTCGCCTCATGTCGACGAAAGCCGCGCTCAAGCTGCTCGACGACGCCTCGGCCGCCATCCAATACAACCGCGATCTGCTCCAGCACGCCCTCGATCATGCCCGGCAGGGAATCACCGTGTTCGACCGAGGGCTTCGCCTGATGTGCTGGAATCGCGAGTTCCAGACCCTGTTCGATCTCCCGGGAGAGATGCTGCGGGCCGGCATCCGGCTCGAACAAATCATTCGCTTCAATGCCGAGCGTGGGCTCTACGGCCCAGGTCCGGCGGACGCCTTCATCGCCACCCGCCTTGAAAGCCTGACACGGGAAGCCGAACCGTTCCGCCTGCGCCTTCGTCCGTCCGCCCGCGTCATCGAAATCCGCTCGGCGCGCATGCCGGACGCGGGCATCGTCACGACCTATACCGACGTGACGGAAAGCGTCGCAGCCGAGGAAGCGCTTGCGGCCACCAACGAGACGCTCGAACAACGGGTCAACGAGCGAACCGAGGAGCTGGTTCGCCTCAACCAGGAGCTCGGCCGCGCCAAGATGGCGGCCGATGAGGCAAACACGTCGAAGACACGCTTTCTCGCGGCGGCAAGCCACGACATTCTGCAGCCGCTCAATGCGGCACGGCTTTACACGACCACGCTTGTCGAGCGGGCAGACACCGGCCTTGCTGGATCAAACAGCGCCGCGCTGGCGCGCAACATCGATGCTTCGCTCGAAGCCGTCGAAGAGATCCTGATGGCTCTTCTCGATATTTCGAGGCTCGACGCGGGCGCCTTGAAGCCGGAGCTGACGACCTTCCGCATCGATCAAATCCTGCGCCATCTGCAACTCGAGTTCGAGCCGTTGGCGCGGGAAAAGGGTTTGCGGCTGAGCTTTGTCGGCTCGTCCTGCGCGGTGCGCTCGGACCGCCGCCTGCTGCGGCGGCTCTTGCAGAACCTGGTGTCGAACGCCATCAAATACACCCTTTCGGGCCGTGTGCTCGTCGGCTGCCGGCGACATCGGGGCCGGCTGCAGGTGCAAGTTTGGGATACCGGCATCGGCATTCCGGTGTCCCGTCAGAAACATGTGTTTCGCGAGTTCGAGCGGCTTGATCAGGGCGCCAAGGTGGCGCGCGGACTTGGGCTCGGGCTCTCGATCGTCGAGCGCATCGGCCGGATTCTCGGGCATCGGATCACGCTGACCTCGACACCAGGCAAGGGCTCGATGTTTGCAGTCGACCTGCCGGCTGCGGCTCGCATGCCCGCGACAGGACTTGTCTCCGATGGCCCCAAGGCTATCCCCGCTCGGCCGTTTTCCGATCTCTGCGTTCTTGCCATCGACAACGAAGCGCGCATCCTCGAAGGCATGGAAACTCTTCTTGCGGGCTGGGGCTGCACGGTCATCAAGGCCACCCATCTCGAAGAGGCCGAACAGGTGCTCAGAGCCTCGCGCCTGCGGCCGGACGCCATCATCGCCGACTATCATCTCGATCAGGGCGACGGCATCGAAGCGATCGCCGCGTTGCGCTGGCGGCTCGGCCCCAACCTATTTGCAGTGCTGCTCACCGCCGACCGCAGCCAGGAGGTTCGGCGCCTCGCCGGCGCCAAGGCGATCCACGTCTTGCACAAGCCGCTCAAGCCCGCCGCCCTCAGGGGGCTCCTCGCTCAATGGCGCGCAAGACAGACGGCCGCGGAGTAATGGAAGATCTGGATCTGCCCTGCCGGGCGAACCGGGCCGTTTCGCCAACCCGCACCGGTTGAGGGAAGTTGGGGATGGTTGGAACGTGAGCAGGATATGAGGTTTTCATACCTCACGCTACGTAGGGGTCGTCATGGCGCGGATTGAGAAACGAACCTTCAGTTTGCCACCAGAGCATGCGGCTTTCATCGATGCGAAGGTCGCCTCGGGAGCCTTTGCGTCCGGCAGCGAGGTTGTGCGCGCCGCCCTTCGCGCCCTCCAGGAACGTGATGCCGCTGTGGAGGATTGGCTGTGCGAAGAGGGCGCAAGGACTTGTGATCTGATGAGAGCGGACCCTTCGCGCGCCATTCCTATCAAAGCCGTATTTGACGAGGTCCGCGCGCTTAGTGCCGGAAAGATCAAAGCGGGCAAGTGAGGCGGCGACAGGTTGTCGTCGCACCGGAAGCGCGGAACGACCTGCGGCGCATCTACGAGCGGATTGAGGAAGCGGCGGGTCCAGGAATTGCGCTGTCCTGCATCGAAGGAATTGAGGCCTATTGCCTTGGCTTCGATCTCGCTTCCGGGCGTAACCGCGAGCGGAACGATATCCGACCGGGGCTTCGCATCGTTGGCTTCGAACTGCGCGTTACAGTGGCGTTCACGGTTGATGCGGATCGCGTTGCGATCCCGCGACTCTTTTATGGAGGGCAGGATTGGGAACAGGCATTTTACCGATGCGGCAATAGATCCTCAGGTGGAGACAGAAGAGGCGCAATCCATCGCGATCAAGGCTCTAAAACGTCAAGCCTTCGATAGTGTCGCCACCGATGAAATCCCGCGAGAGGGGAAAACATGAAACTCATCGCGTCCTTACTCGCCTCCACACCGCTGGCGGCCATGCCTTCGCTTTCGGTCCACGCCGAATGCAGGTTCAGTCCGTTCTCATTCTTTCCGGATCGCAACGATTCTGTTCGCGTCGAGGTAGCGACCGACACCAACAGCTTTTGCGACAACAGCTTTCGTGAGGGCCCGGGCTACAAGTTCACCAAGATTTCCGTCGTTTCCGCGCCGCCGCACGGCATTATCGCGACGCTCGGCCCGATGCACTATGCCTATCATGCGCTGCCGAATTTCAAAGGAACGGATCAATATACGCTGAAGGCCTGCGCCGTCGTGCAGGGCCGCCATGGCTGCTCGACCCTGACCTACGTTGTCACCGTGCAGTAGCGTGCGTGTTTCAAACACTTGCCATGAACGGTGGTCGCCCGCTCGCCAGTGCATCCTCGACGAAATCGAGCCGGTCCTGCCCCCAGAACACCTCGCCGTCGAGCACGTAGGTGGGGGATCCGAAGGCACCGCTTGCGACCGCATCACGATAGTTCTGCACGTAGCGAGCCTCCATGGCCTCGCTCTTCGCCGCGGCGAGCAGAGCAGGCGCATCCAAGCCTGCGTCGCGCGCAACCTCCGCCAGCGTCGCCTCGTCGGCAAGATCGAGCTCTGCTTCCCAGACGCCGGCAAAGGCGCGCGCCACGAATGCGCCAGGGTCGTGCCCGGCCGCGGCAATCGCCACGACGAGCCGGTCGGCGAGTTTCGAATCGAACGGCCAATGGGCAGGCTGAAGCTTGAACGGCAGGCCGAGCCTGGCGCGCCAGCGCTGCAGCTCGAGCATTCGGTAACGCTGGCGTACGGGATGGCGCCTCGCAAGCGGCAGGCCGCCGGTGTCGGCGAACACGTTGCCGAGTGCCACGGGTCGATAGTCGACGGCGAGCTCATGGCGGCGCGCAAGGTCCATGAAGCGCGCGTGGCCCATATAGGCCCATGGGCTGACCAGCGAGAAATAGTAAGAAATGGTGCGCGACATGATGGCTCCAGAGGGAAGACCCAAGCCTACCGGGACCCTGCTCGGCCTCGCAAGAACCGGGGCGATGTACCGAACAACTTAAACCGAAAGCGCTGCCTTTCAGGCAATCTTCACGCGGCCTTCTTCCCCGCCTCGGGGCCGAAGCGCCCATAGAACGTCTGCCCCCGTTCCGCCATCTCGATGAGCAGCCGATTCGGCGCAAAGCGTGGGCCGTGCGCCCCCGCGAGCTTTTCGCAGAGCGCAACGAAGGCCTTGGTGCCCATGCCGTCGATGTAGGAGAGCGTGCCGCCCGTAAATGGGGCAAAGCCGAAGCCCAGGATCGAGCCGACGTCGGCCTCGCGCACGTCGGTGACCACGCCGTCTTCGACGGTACGCGCGGCTTCGAGCGCCTGCGTCACCAGAAAGCGATCCTTGAGCTCCTGGCGATCGAGGCCGTCGGGGTCAAGCCGCGCGCTTGGCAGGTCGGCGAGCCCCGGCCAAAGCCGTTTTGGCCCCTTCTCCGGGTAATCGTAAAAGCCCTTGCCGTTCTTGCGGCCGAGCCGGCCATGACGGACAACCATCGCGTCGAGCAGCTGATCCTGCAGCGGATTGACCTGCTCGCCGTCCTTCTTCGCCGCCTGCACGATCTTCCAGGCGAGGTCGACGGCGACCTCGTCGTTCAGCGAGAGCGGGCCGACCGGCATGCCAGCCATGCGAGCGAGATTCTCGATCATCGCTGGTGGCACGCCCTCCATCAGCATCAGATGGCCTTCGAGAAGATAGTTGCCGACGCAGCGGTTGGCGTAGAAGCCGCGCGAATCGTTGACCACGATGGGCGTCTTGCGGATGGCGCGCGCATAGTCGAGAGCGACGGCAAGCGCCCGGCTGCCGGTCTTGGCGCCCTTGATGATCTCGACGAGCATCATCTTTTCGACCGGCGAGAAGAAATGGATGCCGACGAACTGCTCCGGCCGCCCGGACGTCTCGGCAAGCGAAGTGATCGGAAGCGTCGACGTGTTGGAGGCGAAAATCGCGTCGGCGCCCAAGGCGGCCTCGGCCTTGCGGGTCGCCTCGGCTTTGACGGCGCGGTCCTCGAACACGGCCTCGATGACGAGGTCGCAGCCGGCAAGCGCGGCATAGTCTGGGGTGGCCTGAATGCGCGCCAGAAGCGCGTCGCGGTCCGCGGTCCTGGCCCGGCCCCTGGCGATCTGGTCGGTGATCAGCTTGTGCGAGTGCGCCTTGCCCTTGTCAGCCGATCCCTGGTCGCGATCGATCAACACGACGTCGAGCCCCGCATTGGCGGTTACGTAGGCAATCCCGGCGCCCATGAAGCCTGCGCCGATCACCCCGACCTTGGCGAGCTTCGAAGCGGGAATTCCCGCCGGCCGGCGCGCGCCCTTGTTGAGTTCGCCCATCGACACGAAAAGCGAGCGGATCATGGCGGCGGCTTCCTTGCTGCGCAGAATATGCGCGAACTGGCGGCTCTCGACGCGCAGCGCGAGGTCGATCGGCAGCTGCAGCCCCTCGTAGACCGACAGGAGAATCGCCTTGGCCGCCGGATAATTGTCGTAGGTCTCGCGCCGGTAGATCGCATTCGCCGGCGGCCAGACCATCATGCCCGCCGGCGAATAGACGCGCCCCGAAGGCAGCTTGAACCCCTCGCGATCCCAGGGCGCGGTCGGTTCGCCCCCGGCTCTGATCCAATCCTTGGCGACCTCGATGATCTTCTCGCGCGGCGCGACCGCGTGCACGAGACCCATCGTCTTGGCGGCAACAGGCCGGATCTGCTCGCCCTTGAACAGCATCTGCAAGGCATCGCCCGTGGGCATCAGGCGGGCGACACGCTGGGTTCCGCCTGCACCGGGGAAAAGGCCGACCTTGATCTCGGGCAGCCCGACCCTGGTCTTGTCGCTGTCCGAGACGACGCGGTGATGGCAGGCGAGCGCCAGCTCGAAGCCGCCGCCGACGCACATGCCATGGATTGCGGCGGCCCACGGCTTGCCGCTCTTCTCGAGCTTTCGATAAAGCTGGGAGAGCCTGGCGGTCTCCTCGAAAAAGCGGCGCATGGCGGCCTCCTCGCCGGCCTCGCGCGCGAGCCGCGCGAATTCCGCCCCGAGCGCCTGCAGCATGGTGAGATCGGCACCCCCGGAGAACGTGTCCTTGCCCGAGGTGATGACGCAGCCCTTGATTGCCGCATCCCCGGCGACGCGGTCGATGAGCTCTTCGAGCTCCCGCATGAACTGCGCGGTAATCAGGTTCATCGACCGGTCCGGCATGTCCCAGGTGGCAAGCCCGATGTCGTCGGCATCGACGTCGAAGCGGAAATCCTGCAGGTCCATGACCGATCACTCCATCTGACCTTTGTCGGACACGGGCGTTCCGTCCGCGTGGTCGACAACGTTAATCCCGAGGATGCGATGGATTGCAATCCGTCTGCAGGATACATCGGCCGCACCGGATTCGAGAACGCGAGGATTGAATGGCGGAGCGTTTCGAGAATGAAGTGGGGCCAGTCATGGCTGTCGAGGATCCTTCGCTCGGAGCGCGTGGTCTTGCTTCAAAGGATTTGCGTTCATGACCTCCGAAAGAGCTCTTGCGGGACTTGCAGTGGCCGTTGTTGTATCTGCCTGGACCCCTTGGAGCGCCAACGCCGAGGGCATGCCGCAGGTACAAGCACCGGCTGAGCGCAGTGCGGACGCAGGTGCGGGGCTGTCCGACCACTGCGCCTCATGGGGGTCGAGGCTATCCGCGCCGACGGCGGCTTGGCGCCCGCGCGTCGATCGGGACGCGGCAATCCGCGTCATTTACTACGTCCGTCGCGCCTGCCGAGACATCGCAAGGGTCGCTCGAACGGATACCCTCCTGGGCGGCGGGACATTTCCTTTTCAGCAATACACCGACGAGCTTAGCGCCAAGATACTCGAACCAATCTATCGGCTTTATCCCGACCTTGCGAGTGCGCCGCTGGACACCCTGCGGCCGCGCGAGACCGCCGAGGTTGTCGCGGCGGGCGGCTCCCCCGCAACGGCTCCTCACATGACCAGAAGAGACATCGGGCCCGCCACGGCCGCCAATCTCGATCGCCTGCTCTCGGAAATCGGTCGGAACTTTCTCAAGGCCGCTTCCGCCCCTCTCGCAAAGTTCAAAGACAAGGCGGCGGCCGAGACGGCTTTGACCAGGGCTCTCGATGTCTCTTCGGATCTGTCCGGTGCACAGTTCGTCGCCTACGAAGCCTACCC
>JAFAME010000047.1 GCA_019233695.1 Methylobacteriaceae bacterium | reverse complement strand
GGCGCCGGGAGGCCCGTCCTTCTTCATCACGTCGAGATACCAGCTGATGGCGTCCTTCCACGGCTGGCTCGTCAGCTGCGGTTCCCACTTCATGTTGAACCACTCGCCGCCGAAGGCATTCACGGCGGTCGTCAGGAACGCCATGTTCTCGCCCCAGCCGGGCTTGCCGCGCAGGCACATGCCGTAGACGGGCGCCTTCTTATCGGTGAGCTTGTCGGCGTATTCGGCGAGCTGCTGGTAAGTCGGCTTGTCGGGCATCTTGATCCCGGCCTTGTCGAACAGGTCCTTGCGGTAGAAGGTGAAGGAGCTCTCCGCGTAAAACGGCACGGCGTAGAGCTTGCCGTCATAGCTCAGGCCCGCCTTCACCTGCGGGATCACGTCGTTGTAGTCGTAGTCGTCGCCGAGGTCATCGAGCTCGGTGAGCCAGCCCTGCTTACCCCAGATCGGGGTCTCGTAGGCGCCGATGGTGATGATATCGAACTGGCCGCCCTTGGTGGCGATGTCGGTCGTCACGCGCTGGCGCAGCACGTTCTCTTCGAGCACGACCCAATTCAGCTTGATGCCGGTCGCCTTCTCGAACTGCGGCGACAGCTTCTGCATGACGATCATGTCGGAGTTGTTGACGGTGGCGATCGTCAACGTCTGCGCGGCGGCGGGATTGGCCGCAAGCACGCCCGCCGCAATGGCGAGCGCCGCAGCGCCGGCAAGGGCGCCTGTGCGCATCTTCATCGATTTCCTCCTGGTCTGGCTGCGTGAGTGCGAGCAAATGCCCTCCGCGAGGGCATTTTTCCAGAATGCCCCCAGTGAAGTCAAGCGCTGATGCGACCCGCGGTCAAGAGCGCAACGCGCAGCGGCCGCCTTCTCCCGCCGGGAGAAGGGCGCGCCTGCAGATTTCGCCTCACACGAAGTCGAAATGCGTGCCGACCACGTGCCAGCTCGTCGGCACCACGCCGAGGTCGGTGCCCCCGACCTTCACCCCGTTCTTGATCTGCCAGATGCCGGTGTCGCCGTTGTCGTTGTGCCACAGGATGTCGGTCGTGCCGTTGTCATAGTAGTCGCCGACGCCTACGATGTGCCAGGCGTTTGACACCACGCCGAGGTCGGTGCCGGATGACTTCTGGCCGTTCGTCAGCTCCCAGATGCCGACATCACCGTTATCGTTCCGCCACAGAAGATCGCTCGTGCCGTCGCCGTTGAAGTCGCCGACGCCCTCGATGTGCCAGGCAAGCGGCACCACGCCGAGGTCGGTCGCGGCGAGCTTGGCGCCGATCTGCAATTCCCAGGTCGAGAGATCGCCGGTGGCGCTGCTGCGGAACAACAGATCGCTCGCGCCGTCGCCGTTGAAGTCACCGACCCCGACGATATGCATGTCGCTCGCTACGGTGCCGAGATCGGTGCCGCCGGTCTTCAGGCCATTCTGCACCTCCCAGGTGCCGATGTCGTTGTTGCTGTTGTTCCGCCACAGGATGCCGCCGGTGCCGACGCCATTGAAGTCGCCGACGCCGAGGATCTGCCAGTTCAGGGGCACGATGCCGAGGTCGGTCGAGCCGATCTTGAGCCCGTTCTGCATCTCCCAGGTGGCGACATCGCCGGTATTGGTGTTGCGGAATAGAAGGTCGCTCACGTGGTCGAAGTTGAAGTCGTCCGTGCCGGCAATCGTCCAGGCCGAGGAGATGGAGCCAAGGCTGGTCCCCCCGGTCTTCAGCCCGCTGCCGATCTCCCAGGTGCCGGTGTCGCCGTTGTCGTTACGCCACAGCAAGTCGCTGGTGCCGCCGGAGGTAAAATCCTGCAGGGCGGGATTTTCGCGTGCCAGGGTCAGGTCGACGCCGCTCGTTGGATCGGCGCTGACGCTGAAATGGCCGACGAACGGGTCTTTGTACAGCGTGAGATGGTCGCCCGAACCATAGTTCAGCGTCGTGCTGGTCCAGGTATAGGCGAAGCTTGCGAGGCTCGCGTCGGTAAAGATGAGTTCATCGCCGAAATACAGGAAAGCGAGGGCCTTGCCCGCAAATCCTGCCTCGGTGCCCTCGTAGGTAACGGGCCCGGTGTTGGCAGTAATAGTCGTCACTCCGCCCGACTGCGACAGCACGCCCCCCACGATGCCGGTGTTGGTGAAGCCGCCGGTGAACTCGATGCTGCCGGACAAGACCACGATCTCGCCATCGCTGGTGAACGGTGCCGCGACGGTGCTGATGCCGAAGCCGCCGGTCTTGTCGAAGAGGCCATGGTTGGTGAACAGGGGCGACCCGCCGGGGGCGGCGAGCGCGAGGCTGACGTCGTCGGCCAAATCCCAGGTGGCGGTGGCGACATTGGTGATCGTCGTTGTCGTCGACATCGTCACCGGGCGGATCTGGTTGACGGTGCCGAAGTTGGTCGAGCAGGCGCCATCGACCATGTCGACGTACCACAGGGTATCCGTGCTGCCGAAACCGTAGTCGATCATGCCCGGCCCGATATAGGTGCCCTCGAAGCTGTTGCTGGCGCCGTCGAACCGCAGATTGCCGCTCGCGACGCTGATCGTGCCGTCATCGGCGACGTCGACGGCAACATGGCTGATGCCGGAGCCGGCGGTCTTGGCGAGCGTCCCGAGGTTGGTGAGGAGCGGCGAGCCGTTCCCGCCCGCCGCGATGCCGTCATCGCCGGCGACATCATAGGTGCCCGCGCCATCGATGCGCAGGCCGTTGCCGATGCTCGCGCCCGAGGCGACCGTCAGCGAGCCGCCGGTGAGTTCGAGAATATCGTCGCCGACCGTCAGGCTGTCGATCGAGAGGAAGCCCGAAGACGCGCCGAAGGTTATTGTATGCAGGTCGGTCGTGTCGATGGTGACGTCGGATCCGGAGGAAGGCGGCCCCGCCGGAGACCAATCGCCTGGGGTACTCCAATCGCCATCGGCATCAACATTCCAAGTATAGCTTGGTACAGGCATTGGCGCCCCTCTCTCGGCAACTGCCGGCCCGACGGGGCGTACGGACCTGGCCTCGGCCGCAACACGCGCGCAGCCAAAATCAACTTCACATCAAGCCTGAAGGTCCGCAGCAGCCAAGGTTGGATGGCACAGCCCGCAGTGCCTCGCAATGCGATCGGCAAGATACTTCTGATTGAGGTTTACGCGGAGTGAGCCCTGCCGGACACGGCAACGCCGGCCCGAGGGGGGCCGGCTTGCCGCAGAAAGCGATTGTCGGTCAGAGCTTGCGGTGGGCTTCGTCGGCCATCTTGTCGGCTCCGTGCTTTACCGCGTCCTTAGCCTCGCCCATGGCCTTCTGGGCGTGACCCTTCATCTCCTGGCCCTTGCCTTCTGCCTGAAGCTTTGCCGAATCGGTTGCCTTGCCGGCGGCCTGCTTCATGTTTCCCATCGCCTGATTGGCGGTTCCCTTGATCTTGTCCGTCGTGCTGCTCACGATCCCTTCTCCTTCTTGCCGGGGCCGATTGGCCGTTGGCTGACGGGCAAACGCCACCCGGCGCCAAAGGTTCCTGACTGGGGCAGGCCTCAGGGCTGCGGACGGCCCTGCGCTGCCCGGGCGGCCCGCAGATCGTCGCGGATGTCGCGCATGCCGGTGACCTCGAGATGCCGCTCGCGCAGCCATTGCGCGATGCGCGGGGTCTTGAAGAGCGCATATTCCTCGGTGCGGATATGGGCATAGTCCGGCTCGATCACCTCGAAATCGCCGGGCGCGTTGAAGTGCAGCGAGAGGAAGCTCAGGCCGTCCGGGATGGCATCGAACATCGCGCGGTAGGCCGTCTCGGCGTCCGTCTTGCGCTGCCAGGGCGTTTCGAGCGCGACCTCGAAAATCGGAGAACCCGCGGCCCTCGCCTGCGCAAGCACGGCGTCGTAGCGGTCGTTCGACAACGGCCCGGAATAGCTGCGCGGATTATAGGTATTGTAGTCCCTGACGAGCAGGATGGGCAGCCTGTAGTCGCGGCCGAGCCGAAAGTAGATTTCGACGAATTCGGGACAGAGCGCCGTTCCCATATGCGCATCGAGATGGGTGACGTCGACGCCGGCCTGCAGCGTCGCTTCGATCTGCGCCCGCAACTCGGCTTCAACGGCATCCGGGGCGGCGCCACGGGCCCGCGGCACGTCGGGCCAGAAGTAGCCGAGATCATCGGTAAGCCCTGCCGAGCGCGGCGGAGCGGTGAGCGGGCGCCACCGATACAGCCGCTTCTCGCTCGTCAGCGTCAGATGCACCCCGACGTCAAGGCTGCGGTTGGCCGCGGCCATCTCGACGGCCTCGGGAAACCACGGGCATGGCGCCATGACGGAGCCCGAGCTGCAAGTGCCGAGTGCTGAGAGCTCGGCGAAGGCTCTATTGGCGCCATGCGTCATGCCGACGTCGTCTTCATGGATGACTACCCGGCCACGCGCCTTTGCAAAATCTGCGGATGTCATGCTCTGCGCCTCCCCGGTGCCACATTTTCATAGGGGCTTGGCGCCGGCGCCGCAAATCTCCTGATCGGCCTTCGCGGCTCCGGGCGCTGAGGCCCCTGTGCGCCAGCGCACATCCGGCGCGGGGGCGAGGAATAGGCTCGAAGGCACTGTTCAAATCGAGCGCGGGGTCATTGCGAGGCGCCAAGCGACGAGCAATCCGGCAGCACGCTGGTGGCCTTCATAACTGCCTGCGCCATTGACCCACTCTCGGTTGCGTCTATCCATCATGCTCCAATTTCCGCGCAGGGATCCCATGAAGGACGACCGGTTCGTGCCGCGCGCCAAATCTTCCATTCGCGTCGGCTGCAGGCGGCTGCTGCAGCTGCTGCCGATGCTGGCGGTCATCTTGGCGCTTCTTCCCGCCTGCGGGGCGGCGCGGGCGGCGAGCCTCTTCGAAGAGGACAATGCCATCCCGAACGCGATCGCAGAGATCCGGGAGAAGATCGGCGGCGCGCATGTGCGGGCGCTCAGCGTCGCCATCGATGCGGATGTGATCGCCATCAAGGCGCAGGATCCGCGCAATCCCCGCCACGTCGATGAATGGCGGTTCACGCGGATTCATATCGGCCTTTTTCATTGGGACAGCCTGTCGGATCCGCGGCCGGTCGAGCTCGACCTCATCAACCCCGATCTCGAGGCCAATCTCTTTGATCTCGGCGATGTCGACTTCGCCGCCTCGGCAAGGCTCATGCGGGCGGCGATCGAGCGCGCCGCCCTCGAAGATGAAGCGCGCGTGATCCACATGGAGATCGCCCGGCAGGTCGCCATCCTGCCGAAGCCGTCGAGCGGTGCCGTCCAATGGACGGTCGAAGTCGGCAGCGAGCGCGAGTCGGCAGAGATCTTTGCCGACGCCAGCGGCACGATCACCGGCGCCGATCTCTCCCGGACCAATCGGGCCAAGACGGTCGACATCCTGCAGCAGCCGGAGCTGATGGCGAATGCCGGCGCGGCCTTTCGCGCCACCGCAGGCCCCGGCCGGATCCTGACCGGGATCAGCGTCGGGGCGGATTCCATCGCCTTCGCAACGAACGAGCCGGACAAGTCCTTTCCGATTGCCGGCCTGCCGGCGAGCGTCGTCTACCAATGGTCGCTGAACGGGCTCGTGCGGACGCTCGGCAAAGTCAAACTCGAGCTCGAGTCGAGCCTGGGGCCGCCGCCCGACGCGCCCTTCGGCATCGACGAGGTCGACTGGGCGATCGTGCCGAAACTGGAGGCGGCTGCCAGGCAAAGTCTCGGCATGCCGCAGGGCAGGATTTCGGAGGTCGAGCTGAGCAAGCCCGCCGAGGGGGTCGGCACCCCGATCCTCCTGTGGCGGATCGAAGTGACCGACGCGAACGGCGACAAGGGCTCGATCCGCGCCGACATGAAGGGCGCCGTCACGCAGGTGCTGCTTCCCGAAAGCCGCCGCGGGCCGATCGACTTGTTCGATCCGCCGGCGATGCTGGAGGCTCTCGCGAAAATCGATCGCGAGTTCGGCCCGGCCGGCCGGTTTGCCGAGATCAGGTTCGTCCGCGACAAGGCGATCCTCACGGCCATCGATCCGAGGCAGCCCGGAGAATTCGCCCAGTTCGTCATGACACGCGAGGGCTTTTCGCGGTTCGGCATGGCTTCGATGTTCGCCACCCAGAGGCCGCTCTTTGCGATTGCCGATCTGCGGCCGCTGACGGCCGCAAAAATCGGCGAACTCGAGAAGCGCACGCTCGCCGAACTCAAGATGCCGCCCGACAAGGTGAGCGATGTCACCATCGGACGCGGCGGCATGGACCCTTCGCCGAAGGGCAACGTCACCATCGAGATCCGGGCCGAGGAGCGCCCGTTCGGCCGGGACGGGCGCATCAATTTCGAGATGGATGGGACGGCGATTGCCACCTACCTTCCCGACGATGCGCCGGCAATCGCCGGCCCCCCTGCCCCATCAGCCAGTGCCGACTATCCGGACTGCGAGCAGCAGAGCGATCCCGATCGAAGCATTGCTGCGTGCACGCGCGTCCTTGCTGCGGAAGGCGAAACCGCGCACTTGCGCGCCGTCGCCTATACCGACCGCGGTCTTGCCTATTTCTACAAGGGCGCGCTCGACCGCGCCATCGCCGATCAGAGCGCGTCGATCAAGCTCGATCCCGGCTATGTGAATGCCTTCGTCAACCGCGGCCTCGCCTATGCTGCATTGGGCGACTATGGGCGCGCCGTCGCCGACGACACCGAGGCGCTGAGACTCGATCCGGGTTCCGCCATCGCCCACAACAACCGCGGCATCGCATATCATGGGATGGACAAGCTCGACGAAGCGATTGCCGACTACAGCGAGGCCATTCGCCTCGACCCGGGCTTCGCCCGCGCCTTCATGAACCGCGGGCGCGGCGAGAACGGCAAGGGCGACACGGAACGCGCCATCGCCGATTTCGACGCGGCGCTGCGGCTCGATCCGAAGAACGAGCCCGCCTATTTCGGCCGTGCCAGGGCCTATCTCGCCCGCGGCTCGCTTGCCAAGGCGCAGGCCGACCTGAAGGAAGCCAACGAGCTGGCGCCCAAGGACGCCTATGCCGCGCTTTGGCTCGACCTCGTCGAGCGGCGCAACAACCTGCCGAGCCGCCTGCACGAGATTGCTGCGCAGGTCGACGCCAAGGCCTGGCCGGGGCCGGTGATCCGCCTGTTTCTCGGCGAGCTCACCTCGGCGCAGGTGCTGGCGGCCGCGGCCGACCCGGACCCGAAGAAGAATCGCGGACAACTCTGCGAGGCGAATTTCTACGGTGGCGAAATGGCCCTCCTCAAGACGCGCAAGGACGAGGCCAGGCGCCTGTTCAGGCTTGCCGCGGCGAACTGCCCGCGCGCATTCGTCGAATGGGAGGGCGCCAATGCCGAACTGAAGGCGCTCGCCGCCGGGCGCTGAAGATCGTAGCCCGGATGAGCGAAGCCGAATCCGGGGACTATCGCGTTGGCAGGAGAGGCGCCGGGCAGGCGAGGATGTTGCCACCCTCGCCCCCGCAGACCCGGCCGATTACGGTGACGGGACACTATTTCACTTTTTATCGGACATAATTCGGACGACCGGCGTCGAGCCCCGATCGGCACTTGATTCGGGGGACGGAACGCGCTTCACTGCGTGGGCGACGCGTTTGTGTCGACCATCCGGTGCATGTCCTCCATTTTGCCTTACCGGGACAGTGCTGGACAAAAGACAACCCGCATCGACCACATCGGGGAGGAGGGAACTCGTGACCAAGCGATCAATGACATTTGCTGCGTTCGCCGCCTTGGCAGTTGCATGGGCGGCTTCGCCGGCCTCGGCGCAGCCCATCGATACCGCGCGTATCGCGGCGGCCAATCCGAATGATTGGCTCACCTATCATGGCTCCTACAACAGCTGGAACTACAGTGGCCTCGATCAGATCAACCCGAGCAACGTGAAGGATCTGAGCGTTGCGTGGATCCACATTCCCGGGAAATCGACCCGCGGCCTGCAATCGATGCCGCTCGTTGCGGACGGCGTCCTCTACTACACCGGCTCGTACAGCCGCGTGTTCGCGCTCAACGGCGCCACTGGCGAGCTCATCTGGTCGTATTTCCCCGAGCTCGACGACGCTCTCGTCGCCCGCCAGACCCACTCGCCCTACAATCGTGGCGTTGCCCTGGGAGAAGGCAAGGTGTTCGTCGGCACGGTGGACGGGCGGCTCATCGCCCTCGACCAGAAGACCGGCAAGCCGGCGTGGGACACCAAGCTCGTCGACAGCGCCAAGCTGACGGTCGGCTTCACCGGTGCGCCGCTCTACGCCAAGGGCACCGTGGTGATCGGCAGCCAGGGCGGCGAATGGCCCGGCCGTGGACCAATCTTCGGGGTCGATGCCGCAACCGGCAAGAAGAAGTGGGAATTCCTTACGGTCGCTGGCACGGAGGACGCCAAGAAGACCTGGGGGAATGATTCATGGCGTACGGGAGGGGGCGGCGGCTGGATGCCGGGCAGCTTCGATCCCGAGACGAACACGGTCTATTGGGGCACGGCCAATCCCGCCCCGCTCTACGATTGGGCCGGCTCGGACTGGATGAACACCGGCGCACGTCCAGGCATCAACCTCTACACGACGTCGGTACTCGGTCTCGATATCGACAGCGGCTCGCTGAAGTTCTTCCATCAGGAACTGCCGCACGACGGCTGGGACTATGACAGCGCGCCGGGCGAGTTCGTGCTGCTCGAGAAGGACGGCAAGAAGTATGTCGTCCACCCCAACAAAAGCGGCTTCATCTTCGTCTATGACGATAACCTGAAGGTTCAGAACATCTACCCGCTGATCAACAACATCAATTTCGTCAAATCGATCGATCCCAAGACCGGCGAGCTGATGGGGCGGCGCGACTTCTCGGCCGGCAAGCAGGCCGAGCCGCTGTGCCCGGCCATCGACGGTGGCATCAGCTGGAACTCAGGCAGCTACAACCCGATGACCGGCTTGTACTACAAGATCGGCAACGAGTGGTGCATCAGCCTCGAAGTGGTGAAGACCACCCCGGTCGTCGAGCCCGTCGTGCAGCTCAACATCGGCGCCAACTTCAAGCTCGTCCCGCCGCCCGGCGGAACGATCTACGGCCACCTCGACGCGCGCGATCCCATCACCGGCGCCAAGAAGTGGGAAGTCCGCTTCCCCGAGCCGCCGATGGCGAGCGTACTGTCGACCGCAGGCGGCCTGGTATTCGTGCCCGACAGCCGCGGCACCGTGCATGCCTACGATGCCAAGACCGGGGCGGAGCTGTGGAGCCACAGCGACGGTATCGGCCACCAGGGCGGCATCATCAGCTACTCCGTCGGCGGCAAGCAGTATGTCGCCGTTGTTGCCGGCTTCGGCGGCATGGTCAGCGACGATTTCGCCCCGACCTTCGGCGAGCCCTACAGGAGCATGCCGCGCGACGACGGCGTGCTCGTCGTCTATTCGCTGAAGTAGGATAGCGGCCGATTTCCCTCCCGGGGGCTGGCCTGTGCCGGCCCCCGGATCGTTCCGGACCATTGATCGAGACGTTCTCGGATGAACCCTTGCACGATCGCGGCCTGCGCCGCTGTGGCGCTGCTGGGCCTCGGCGGACCGGCTGTCACCCAGCAGTCGGGAACGCCGCAACAGCCCGCAACGTCCGACAATTCCCCCGCCGCCGACCAGCCGTCGGCCGGCGACGGCAAGTCGACGCTCGACGTGCAGCAGCTGTTCGCCACCACGTGCGGCTGGTGTCACACGGATGCCGGACGCGTTGCGGGCAAGGGGCCCCAGCTCATGAACACGACCCGCAGCGACGACTACATCCGCAACCGGATCAAGAACGGCAAGGAAGGCGCCATGCCTGCCTTCGGCACGATGTTCAGCGATGCCGACATCGACGCCATCATAAAGTACATCCGTTCGCTGAAGCCCGATCAGGGGTGATCGTCGTGTCGCATTTCCAACGCCCAGGCCTGCTCATGGGCCTCGCTGTTGCCGCTCTCTGGGCGGCTGCCCCGGCGCCGGCCCGCACGCTCGACGCCATCAAGGCCAGCGGCTCGATTGGGCTGTGCGCCCATCCGAACTCGCTGCCTTATGCGAGTAAGACGGAGGAACTTCCGGGCTTCCAGATCGAGCTTGGCCGGGCGCTCGCCAAGGAGCTCGGGGTGTCGCTGACGCCGGAATGGGTGGTGATCGCCTATCAGATCCCGCGCACCACCTGCGATCTCGTCCTCGACATGATCGTCGACCGCACCGCGCCTCCCGATTTCGGCTTCAAACTGTCCAATCCCTATTATCGCAACGGCGTGACGCTCGCGGTGCCGCGCGGCAGCACGGTGGGCGCGTTCCATGATTTGAGCGCAAGCACGAAGGTGGGCGTGCAGACCGGCTCGATCGCCGCCATGAAGCTCGATCAGCGGCGCATCCCGATCTCGATCTTCGGCACCGACGAGGACATGCTGGCCGCACTCGCCGCCTCCGAGGTCGACGCGGCAGCGGTGACGTCGTTGACGGCGCAATATTTCAACCACGCCCACCCAGGGAACGGAGTGACCATCCTGCCGCTCGACGAGAGCGAACCCGATCTCGTCTGGGACGTCGCGGTCGGCATGCGCCGCCCCGACGACAAGCTGCGCGATGCGGTCAACGCCGCCATCGACCACCTGCGCGGCAGCGGCACGATCGCTCAGATTTACGCCCGCTACGGCATCGTCCTGCACGACCCGAAGTGAGTCGTGCTGCGTCGCCATCGCGCGGGACGGGTTTGCGTCCCGCGCAGCGACGATGGCGCGGCGCCATGTAGGGGCGTATCGGCACCGGCACCGGGCGTCATGCTCCGTTCGTCACGATGGCGGAAGCGGCCGGTTCGGGCACCCGACGTCGTGGCAGACAAACAATGCAATTTGCAAGCGCAAAGGCCAAGGCTGAGGGATTCGGCGCCTTCCCTCCCTCCTTGCAGGGGAGGGCCGGGAGGGGGCCGGCGCATGTTCCCTCTATCCCTTGCAACGAACAACTTGATAGACCCTGTCCAAAAAGGGAGTAGGCGTGCAGAGCCTCCCCAACGCGCTGACCTAGATTGAGCCCGGCGCGCCCCCTCCCCAACCCTCCCCCGCAAGCGGCCCGCAAGGGGGGAGGGAACAGATTCCGGCTCTCTGTGCACGCTTCGCGGTCTTTCAGACGGGATGACCCCGCAAGCCAATTTCTCACAAGCTCAAGGGCGGGAAGAGGGACGCCCGCCGCGCGATGTGCCATCCGGCCGACGCCCGGGCGTCGATGCCAGTGACCCTCTGCCCGCCCGGGCGCAGGGCTGCCGTCTCGTCAAGCAGGCAAGCCGGACGGCGCGATTTGGCGCTCACCGGCATCTATGTTAAACGCTATTTACCTCGCAGGCGGGCGTGCGCTCGGCGCGACGATGTGCTGGGGACGAACGGGCGCTTCCGGTGGCTCGGAACGGCTTGTCGTGCCAATCAGAAGAGAGAGCCAAATGCGTCTGATTCTCGGAATTGTCGTTGGAATATTGATCACGGTCGGGGGGGCCTATATTACCGATTCGTTCGCTCCAGCCCCTGCAGCCGGCGAGACGGCGGAAACCCACATGGTGAATTGGGAGGTCGTCGGCAGGCGTTTCAGTGAACTTGGGACCAACATCCGCGAGGCGTGGAACCGGCTGACCGGAGCGACAGCACCGACCAAGTCGGGCACCTGAGGCTCCAACCTCGCTCCCTCGCCTCTCGGTTCTCGCTAGCAAAACACCCGGACATTTGCATGAGGGTGGCGCGCGGTCTCCGCTCGCCCCTAAGGTGCTTGCGACGAATCTTGTTCCGCTGCCCGGCCGAGAGCCGCAGCCGCGGCGCGCGCCGGGAAGCGAAGCACGTCAACCGTGTCGTCCCGGAAGCGCGAAGCGCGCGCCGGGATCCGGCGCCAAGCTCTTGAGAAGTGGATGTTCCGGATCGCGGCTCCGCGCACCGCTTCGCGGTGCTTCGGCCGGGATGACATAGCGTGGTGGTTCCATCAGGGCGGACGGGATTCGCTTTTTGCCAATGCTATTGGGAAAACGTTATTCTTAAGAACTACGATCTTTCCGTTCCCGGAAACCGTTCGGTGCACATAAGCGTCGTCTTGACCGGAGAGTCCGATCAAGGAGGGAACAATGTGCACCACCCAACGTAGGACCGGCAATCGGCGGCATTGGTTGTTGCTTGGATGTGCGGCGACATGTCTGGTCCTGTCTGCCGGCCTTGCTGCCGCAGCCTCGCTCAATGTCTCGACCAACCTCGGCAAGACCACGGCAAACGTGGGCCTTGGAACCGGCACGACACCCTCGGTTTCGGCCAATGTCGGAACCGGCGGGACATCGGCGAATGCCGGCGCCAATGCCTCGCCCGGCAGTTCGCCCGCGGTCACCGGTTCGGCGAATGTCGGGGTCGGCGGGACGACCGGCAACGCCTCGGTGAACGCCGGCCTCGGCAGCTCGCCGTCGGCCAGTGCCTCGGCCAATCTCGGCACCGGCAACGGAACGTCCGGAAACGCGTCTGTGAACGCCGGCCTCGGCAACTCGCCGTCGGCCAGCGCTTCGGCCAACCTCGGCACCGGCACCGGCACGACGGGAAGTGCCTCGCTCAATGCCGGCCTCGGCAACTCGCCGTCGGCCAGTGCCTCGGCCAACCTCGGCACCGGAACCGGCACGACGGGAAATGCCTCGCTCAATGCCGGCCTCGGCAACTCGCCCTCGGCAAACGGCGCGGTCAATCTTGGGACCGGCGGGTCGACGGGCACGGCGAATGTCAGCCTCGGTCTTGGCGGCGATCCGACTTCCGGCATCGGCTCGGCGTTGAACGGAATCGGCGGCCTGACCGGCACGGCGACATCGTTGGGCGGGCTCGCCGGCACGGCGTTGAACCTGGGCAGCCTCGGCGGCCTCGGCGGCGGCGCCGTCGGTTCCACGCCGGCCGGCACGACCCCCGGGGCGGGCAGCGCGTCGGCCTCGAGCCCCGGCACTGCCGGCGCGGCGGTAAGCTCTGCGAGCCTTGGCACCGCGGCGAGCCCCGGCCTTGCTCCGAACAGCACGGCGACAGGATCGCAAGGCAATCTCACGACCGGCGCGGTCGGGCAAGCCCTCGCGGATGAAGGCCTTGGCGCCCGCAACAACCGCATTCTGCTCAAGAAGAAGTGCGCTCAGATCGTCGCCTCGCCGGACGACTTCGACGACAGTCTGGTGAAGCTCTGCCGCGTGATGTCGCGTCTCTGAAATCGCCTGAGCACCGGCCCGGCGTCGCCTGGGCCGGTGTTTCCATGGATTTCGTATCTCGTTTGCTGTCGTCCGGCCGAAGCGAAGCGGGGAGCAGGGACCCGGCACCCGGTCCCGGGTGGCCGCAAGGCTTTTCGGAACTGACAACGACGGGCTTCATGGAAAGCGATACGGCCCGTCGGCCGGACCGCACTCGTCCCTACATGCGTCCGATCTCGTCGTCCTCGATCGAAATCCCGAACTGGTCGAGCGCTTGTTCGAGGTGATCGGCCAGGAGCGGTGTTTCCATGAGATAGGAAATCCCATGCGCTCGCCGTTCTTGCTCCGCCTGAGCCAGAGCGGCCGGCCATTCGTCCTTGGCGAAGTCGCCCCGCCCGATCCACATCAGCGCGACGAGCTCGTCCCTCTCATCCGCATTCAGCGCGGCGAGCGCCCCGCGCAATTCGGCGCGGGTCGGATTGCTGCGCCGGTCTTCGAGAATATCGACTTCAAGATCGTCGGCGGGATTGGAGCCGGAGGTCTCGTCGACGACCGCGACTTGCGCGTCGAACTCACGGGCCTTGGCGATGATGAACGCCAGCGTCTCGGCCGAGATCGAAAGCTGCGGGCGCGGTGCAGGGTCAATCCTGAGCATGGGCTCTCGCTGCAATGGGTTGGGGATGACCGGCACGGGCAAGGACCGAGGCGCCGGTCGCAACCACAACGCCGGCTGCACCTTGGCGTTCCCTGCCCCGCCGCAAAGCGCGGGCGGCCCGTCACGGCGCCCGCTTCATCAAGCCGAAATGCACGGCAAGCTCGCGCAGGCCGGCCCGGAGCACATAGAGCGCGACGGCCGTGGCCTGTTTCTCCTGACGGTAGCCTGAGAGCTCGCGACCCACGTCGACAGGCTCGCGGTCGTGCAGGACGACGGCCTCGACGATGCGGCGCGCATCCTCGTCAAGGACGCGCACCGCTGCGCCATAGGCCTGGAAATGGGCGAGCTGGCGCTCCGTGCGCAACAGGCCGACCATCGTGCCGCTGACCCGCTCGCGCGACGGATCGATCGCATGCAGGGGGCCAAGTCCGGCGTAGTGCCAATGCTGGCGATAGCGGTCCGCAGCCGCCGCCAGGAGCGCGTTGCGAACCTCGGCATCGGCACCGCTTGCAAGAAGATTGCGGGCGCGCAGGCGGGCGAAGGGGGAGTCCTCGATGCGAATGCGGCGAGCCTCGACCGTCCGCGTCTCCATGCGCCCGCGGCGCTGCACTTCCACCGCGCGGCTGAACCTCTCCACCCGGGCCATGCCGCCGGCGCGCAACAGGCGCTCGGGCGTGGTGGTTTCGGATGCCTTGTCGCCGGCCCGGCGAAAGCGCGCGAGCGCGGCTTTGGCGAGGCTGGCGGGATCGGCACTCGTGCCGGGACGCTTGGGACGGGTCCGGCAGGACTTGGAGCGGCGCCGCGGCGCGAGGCTCGCTTGCCCGCCGGGGCAGGCGGACGAGGACAGCTGCGACGGACGGCCGGGCGGATGCTTCATTGCCAGAATGTACTCTACACGCACATTCCAGGTCAAGCCGATTTTTCCTTCAGAAGCATGGACGGCGCCGTCGACCGCACGCACATTGTGTGCATGGTGCGTACACCCATCAAATCGCAACCGCGACAGCACATTTTTTTGCGCGAATGGCGCCAGCATCGCGGCTATACGCTCGAACGGCTGGCCGGGATGATCGGCACGACGCATGCGACGTTGAGCCGGATCGAGCGGGGGCAGTTGCCCTACAATCAGGGTTTTCTGGAGCGCGCCGCCGAGATGCTGATGTGCGAGCCCGCCGATCTCCTCGTCCGCAACCCCGAAGATCCGGACGGCATCTGGTCGATCTGGGAACGCGCCAAGCCCGGCGAGCGCCGCCAGATCGTCGAGATCGCCAAGACGCTGTTGCGGACCGGCACCGAGCGCGAGTGACGGCACGGCACGTCACGGCGGCGCAGGGCCGGGAATCGAGAATGACAGAGTTTCGGATGTCCTGCGACCAGCGCGCGTCATGCCCGGCCTTGTGCTGGACAAGCCCGGCCATCACGAACGAGGGCTGCATTGGCTGAGTGCCCTCTCGTCAAACAGACTGATCTCGACTTCCGCGGATAGCCCCGCCCAGGAAAGGAGTGCAGGTGATTCGGCCACGCGTACATCGTGAGATCCGAGATCGCTCCTAGAATGTACTATTGACGTACATCTCCGACTGGTGTATTGTGCGTTTCGCGTACATCAGGAGCGAGCCATGTTGCAGGTATCCT
>JAFAME010000501.1 GCA_019233695.1 Methylobacteriaceae bacterium | reverse complement strand
GGAGCCCGGCGCTCGACAGCAAGTGTCCCGCTCACGCAAGCGACCAGGCAAGGGCTCGATGGCGGGAAGCCCGTCCAAGCGCAGGCACAGCCCGGCTGGCGCCGAGAAGGTGACCCACCGTATCACGGCCTGAACAGCAATTGCCACTAACGGCTGTTCGGAGGCAACTCACGGCTTGGGGTGGCGCGTTCGGGTAGACAGCGCGAAAGCGCCCTCCTCATTCTCGTAGAAGACTGACTTTGCTATCGCTGCATCGTCGTCCCTGGCCTGGGTTTACGGTGACACGACCGCATTTGCCTTTTTGGGAAGCGCGCGGCCGGCGTTCCGGCATAACCGGCATCGCTGCATCGTCGTCCCCGGCCTGATCCGCATCAATGGGCCGTATTGAGGGAGAACCATAGGCGCCCGCCCGCACCGCGCCGGGTCACCTTGCCTTTGCACTCAGAAGGGGTCTCCCGCAGGCAGCCACGCTGGTCTGGGTGGTCCACGGCGAGGCTGCCGCGCAATTCTTCGGCATGGGCGGAATGAGCGGCGGCGGATTGGTTATCAGGAACGGGTTCAGAACGGCGAACGCTGCGGCGTCCAGGATGTTGTTTCCGGGATCGGGGATCGACCCACAATCTCCGTTCGCCCAGAAGCTGGTCTGCGCATAGCTCGTGTTGTTCGTGACCGTGATATTGCCGCACTGGCCGCCGCCATAGTTGGCCACGTAAATTCCCGTATTGCCGCCGTTGGGAACCGGGTTGTCGTTGAATATCTTGTTGCTGTCCACCGTGATCGTCGTGCCGCTGGCCACGCCGATGCCGCATTGCCCTGTCTCGTAAATCCTGTTTCGCAGAAACGATAGAGTGTCGGTTGAGGTGTCTGAGATCAGGCCGCAGCCGGATGGAGACCATCCGCCGACAATATAATTGTCCGTGGCGCTGGAATTGCTGGTGTGGCCGAAATTGACGTTGTCCTCAGGGTTACCAGGATATGGGTATTTTGGATCCTGGCTCGTCAACGTATAGTTGAAGGAGAAGGTAATGCCGCTGTTTGACCCTGATCCGCTCCACGCCTGAAAATTCTGGCCTCGCGGCGACCCGCCGGTCGGATTGAGCAGAAAGTTCCCCTTGAACACGTTGGTTCCGGTGAGGCCGTCCACCTCGATGTTGCTCTCGCCGAAGGCAATGACGTTGCCCTCGACATCGATGTTCGAACTGTCCATGAGGAAAATCCCGTCGCGGCTGTCGCAGCAATTATTGCCTGAATTTACCGGATTTTCGGGGTGAATGTAGCTGTCGAAAATGCTGAGCCCGTTGATGCGGGTCCCCTCGACGCCATTGCCCATGCACGGTCCGATCTCGGAATTCCGGATGACCGTGCCGCTCACGCCGCGTTCAATGGTGATGCACGAGCCTGATGTCGAGCTGACGTGGACGTTCTCGATCACTGTTTGATCGGCAGTCACGTCGATGGGCCCGGATGCCGTCAGGCCCCCGATCGGCGTCAAGGCTGCCAGACCATCGTTCGAGTTGCCGCTGATCTCATTGGTCCCGTAGGACTGCAGCACACCACCGTTGCTCGCCCCGACGCCGTTGATGTTGCCGGCGATCGACGAGCCCCCGAGCCGGATGGTCGTCTTCGGCCCATCAGCGATGACGCCGAAGCCGGCGACATTGTGCGAGGAGGTCGAGCGGTCGATCATCATGACGATGGCCGCGCCGTTTGCTGAGCCCGTTCCGACGATGCCGTTGGCAGCGTTGCCCGTAGACACGCTGTCGCGCACGGTCAGGTTGATGACGCCGCCGATCGCTTGGGTGCCGTCCGCCTTGATGCCGAAGAAGTTGTTGCGCGCCTCAACGCGAGTGAGGATCGCCTTGGTGACTCCGCTCGCGATTGCCGGTCGAACCAAGATCCCCGCTCCCCCCGGTGTGCCGGTGCCGTTGTCCGTGACGCGGGTGTCGGATATCAAAAGCTCGGCGACCGAGTTGGTGAGTGGCGAAAAAAGAATTCCCGCAGGGAGACCCAGGCCGGTGGCGCTGAAATTGCGGATCACGCATTTCTCGATATGAAGCGCAGCACCCCCGGCAAGATCGATCCCCAGCGCGGATATGCCATTGCCGTCGATATCGAGCCCGCGCAGCACCACGACGTCGGTCGAGGCCGCGCTGACGAGGATTGCGACGGGCTGCGGCGACGCCGGGCTGAAGCGGCCCTGTGCGCTATTGCAATCGATCGTGATCGATTTTGCGATCGTGAGGCCGACGCCGCCGCTGAATTCGCCTCGATCGACGCAATTGATCTCGCCGCCGGCGTTCGTCAGCAACAGGGCACGGGCGAACGTGGCGCACGGTTGGGCCTTGGTGCAAGGACCGGCGTCGTTGCCGTTGCTCGCCACCCAGGATCGCGCGTTCTGGGCGTTGGCGGCGGCCAGCGAGAGCGCCAAGGCCAGCATGGCGCCCAAAGCAGCAAACGAAAACGCGTTTTTGCGCATGACCCGAGCTCCCCGCTGACACTGGCCGATGATCGCTGCCCTAGAGCATTTCCTTAGAATGCAACATATCCGGCGGCGACGAAATAGTCGTGGCAGGCACCATCTCGGCTCGGCTGCCCGCGCCGCGTGTATTCAAGCGAGTTCACGACGAGTATATTCGGTGACATTTTACTCTTTCTCTATTCTGCCGAAGGCGAAAGAGCCAAGCCGTCCCGCAGTGGGTGATATCGCGGGGTAAGGACCGGCGATTTTCACCTCGCGTGCGATGGCCCTATAGTTGCGCCCATGCGCTCTGTCGAAACCATCATCATCGGCGGCGGGCCGGCCGGCAGCGCCTGCGCGCGGCGGCTCGTCCAGAACGGCCGCGACGTCCTCGTGCTCGACAAGGCGCGCTTTCCGCGCATAAAGCTCTGCGCCGGCTGGATCACGACGAAGGCCATGGCCGATCTCGAGTTCACGCCGGCCGATTATCCCCACCCGATTCTGGAACTCGACATCCGTACGCATTTCTTCGCTCTGCCCTTCGCGCTCAACTGGTTCCCGACCGAGGGCGCCAATTATTCAATCCGTCGGATCGAATTCGACGATTGGCTGCTGCGGCGTTCCGGCGCGCAAACGGTGGAGCACGAGGCCAAGACCATCCGCCGTGATGGCGAGCGGTACGTCATCGACGATCAATTCGCCTGTACCTATCTGGTCGGTGCCGGCGGCACGATGTGCCCGGTGCGCCGCGCCTTCTTCGCGCCGCGCGAGAAGTCGCGCCAGATCGTCACGCTGGAGAAGGAATTCGCGTACCCGGCGCGCGATGACACCTGCCATCTCTACTTCTTTCGGCGCGGGCTCATCGGCTATGCCTGGATCGTTCCAAAGGGCAACGGCTTCGTCAATCTCGGACTGGGCGGCAAGGCGAAATACTTCAAATCGTCGGGCGCCAGGATCCAGACCCACTTTCGCGCCTTTCTCGATGATCTTGTCGCCGAAAAGCGGCTCGATGCTGCGACCGCAGCCGATGTCCAGGAGACCGGGCACCCCTATTTTCTCTTCACCTATAGGGGAGACATCAAGCGCGACAATTGCTTCCTGATCGGCGATTCGGCGGGCCTCGCCAGCGTCGATCTCGGGGAAGGGATCGGTCCGGCGGTCGAAAGCGGGCGCCTCGCGGCCGGCGAAATCCTCGGCCTCGGCGTGTACCGCAAGGAAGACATTTCGGTCTTTTCGTTCCGCGGGTTCGTGCGCCGCCTGATGGCGCGCGCCAGTCGCCGACATCTCGCTCCTCTTCCGTCGCGCGCCCGAGGCGGGAGCGGCAGGACAGCGACGACCACGCCGTAGAGGTCGTACGGGCCGGCCGCCAGGATCACTCCGCGGCAGTCGGGAGTAGGCAGTCGGCAGTCGCAGCTTCCGACTGCCCATTGCCCATTGCCCACTGCCCATTGCCGATTGCCGACTGCCGACTGCCGCCCCCACCTAAACCCCCGATGA
>JAFAME010000454.1 GCA_019233695.1 Methylobacteriaceae bacterium | reverse complement strand
CGGGAGTGAGCGTGTAACGATCGCCCGCATCGCGGCCGAGCAGCCCCAATCCGACCAGAAGATTGGCGACGGCCGCGATGCCGCGCGGCGACGCGCGCGTGACGCGCGCCAATTCATCGAGCGCCATCGGCGCCTTGACGAGCGCGTCGAAGATGCCGTGGTGCACCGCCGCTTCGATGGCAAGCGGCGGGGCAAAGCCCCACACCATTTGCATGAGGCGCTCGGGCGTGATGTCGGATCCTGTTTCAGTCATCAGGGTCTCCCGGAAGGCGGAGGCGAAAATCTGCGGAAATCCTGACCCTTGCTGGTGGCTTGAGTCGGGCGCGCGGCACTCAGCCCCTTCAGGTCACGGAAAGCGCCGGCAAGCGGCGCCTCACCGGCGAGGACTGAACGACGGAGGTATGGGTTTGGGCCATCGGAACGAGCCGGTCGATGAGCCGTTCCAGATGGTCGATCCCGGCCACATAGGCGATGGCAATAAAACAATCGTCTCCGGTGATGCGGTGGCACTCGACGACCTCCGGGCTCTCGTGGATCGCGGCTGCGACCCGCTGCAGCTCGCCGGGATTGGGCCGCACGCGGATGACAACCCCAAGCGGACTGCCAAGCGCGGCAGGATCGACCTCGATCCGATAGCCGGAAATGACGCCCGCGTCCTCCAGCCGTCGCAGCCGCTCGGACACACTGGGTGCCGACATTTCTACGAGGCGCGCAAGCTCGGCGGTCGTTGTCCGCCCGTCTCTTCCAAGCGCCTGCAACAGCTTGATGTCAATGACATCTAACTTCGTACCTCTGTTTCGCAGCCTCTTCGCCTGCATGGCCTTCTCTTTCCACATAAACTCCGCTAATCGGCGACCATTGTATCATATACCTCCTCATTTTACCATGCGAATATATGGTATGCCTGATTTTGCCGTGCCGGCCCGCCGCGCCACCTTCGTCGATGGCGTCCCGCCGCACGCCTGGTTCCTGGTGAGCGCCGTTTTCCACTATCTAGGGCCATCCTTCGCGGTGCTCCTTTTTGCGCATGTCGGGGTGCTCGGGGTAGCGTGGTTGCGCATTGCGAGCGCCGCAGCCGTGTTCGCGATCTGGCGGCGGCCGTGGCGCTTGCTGCCGAATGCATCCGGCGGAACGATCCTGCTCCTCGTCGCCCTCGGCGCCTGTCTGGCGGCGATGAACAGCGTCTTCTATGTCGCCATCAGTCGTCTGCCGCTCAGCCTTGTCGCCGCAATCGAATTCGTCGGCACCATCGCTGTCGCCCTCGTCGGACTGCGCTCGACGCGCAATCTGGCGGCACTGGCGCTCGCGGTCGGCGGCGTGTTCCTATTGACTGATGTACGCTGGGTGAGCGATCCGGCGGGCTTGGCCTTTGCCGTTCTCAACGGCCTCCTGTTCGTCCTCTACATCGTCCTTGGCCATCGCAGCGCCCGCGTCGGCGCCGGTTCGAGCATCGACCGCCTCGGCCTTGCCATGCTTCTCGCTTTCGTCTTCGTGATCCCGATCGGATCCGGCCAGGTGCTCGCGGCCTTCGCCTCGCCGCAACTTCTCCTGGCCGGCATCGGCGTGGGCCTGTGCTCTTCCGTCATCCCCTACGTATGCGATCAGCTGGCCATGGCGCGGTTGCCGCGCGCAACCTTCGCGCTGATGCTCGCGCTCCTGCCGGCGACCGCGACCTTGATCGGCGCGATCGTTCTTGCCCAAATCCCGACCGCGCGCGATCTCTCCGGTATGGCGCTGGTGATGACCGGCGTCGGCCTGCATCAGCCCCGGCGGGACTGAGTTGGGACCCTCCACCCTGGCCGCGCTGTTCCTCGGCACATAGCGCGGCCGCGGATCCCGTTTTTCAGCGCTGCCTTGGCTGCAGCGCGCCAAGAGTTCAGTCGAGCCCAACCGCCAGCAGTGGCGTTCCGTCGGCCGAATTGCCCCTGATCTGGTTCGTCTTGAACGACAGGAGCGTCCCGCCGCTGAGCGTACCCACACCGGTGGCGTTGCCGGCAATTGACGAATTGCCGACTCGGATGAAAGTCAGCGGGCCGGCGGCAATGATCCCAAAGCCGCCGTTGTGCGACGAGGCGCTCCGGTCGACCATCATCACGACCGCCGCGCCGCCGGATGACGCCGTCAGTCCGACGATGCCGTTTGCGGCATTGCCCGAGGACACGCTATCCCGGATCGTCATGTTGATGACGCCGCCTGCAGCGGCGGAGCCATCGGCTTTGATGCCGAAGAAGTTGCCCTGCGCCTCGACGCGATTGAGTGTGACCTTGCTGGTGCTGCCGGGAGGTGCGTTGATGAGGATTGCGCCGCCGTCTGCGATCGTCGTGCTGCCGTTGTTGCTGAGCACGGTATCCGAGACGAAGAGCTCAGCCGCGGTCGTCGGTGCGAACCGGATGCCCCAGCCGTGCGGAGAGTTCCCGATATAGTTCCTGACAACGCAGTTCTGTACGTGGAGTGCTGCGCCCCCGACGAATTCAATGCCGTTTGAGAACACGTCGTTGCCAAACGCGTTGATATCGAGCCCGCGCAGGTTGACGACATCGCTTGCTCCTGCATTGACAAGAATCTGGCCAAGCACGCCGCCCTCGACACCTTCGCAGTCGATCGTCACGGCCCTGGTTATCGTCAATCCGAAGTAGGGGCCGGGATCGACGCACTTGATCTCACCGCCAGCCGGTGTCACGGCGAAAGCTCCCGCGAAGGTCAGGCATGGCAGTGCCCGGGTGCACGGGTTGGCGTTATTGCCGGTTCCCGAGACCCATGTCTGGCCGAAGGCGTGTTGAGCTCCGGGGAGGCCAAATGCAAACATGGCGCCGAGCGCGGCAAGCGACAAAGCTATTCGTTTCATGAAACCCTCCCATCTACTCGAGCTGGACAAAATCGCCAGCCCGCTCAGTATAGTCCCGTCGCGTGACCGGAGCCGAACGGAAGGGTGCCGGCGATGGCCGGCGAGCGATAGACGTGATGCTGAGGTCGTGCAGCCAGGAGGCGGCCGACTTGCGCCTTAGAAGACGCTCGGCGCGGCGCCTCGGCTGACCCACTATCCGATCAACATGGCCACCTGCATTCGCACCAACCGGCTTGCTGCCCGACGTTGAGCAAATGGGTCGTGCGTTTTCGCTGCCTCGGGACCTGGCGGTCGCTCATTCTGCGCGTCTGGCGTCGGGGGGCATGACCTCCTCCACCAGTGCTGCGAGCGCCTCTTCGAGAGCCGCGGCCTTCTGTTCCGGAGACCCCAGACGGCGGATGGAAACCGTCCGTTGCGCTGCTTCCTTTTTTCCGACCACGAAAAGCACCGGCACTTTTGCAAGGGAGTGTTCGCGGACCTTGTAGTTGATCTTCTCGTTAGAAAGATCGCCCACGACACGCAGCCCTTGGGCCCGCGCGGCGGCCATTACTTCGCGCGCGTAGTCGTCGGCCTCCTGCGTGATGGTACACACCGTTACCTGGACGGGCGAAAGCCAGAGCGGCAGGTTGCCGGCATAGTGCTCGAGAAGGATGCCGGTGAAGCGTTCGAGTGAGCCGAGCATCGCGCGGTGCAGCATCACCGGCGTCACCTTGTTGGAATGCTCGTCGATGTAGAAGGCGCCGAGCCGGCCCGGCATGTTGAAGTCGAGCTGCAGCGTCCCGCACTGCCAGTCGCGGCCGATGGCGTCGCGCAACACATACTCCAGCTTTGGGCCATAGAAGGTGCCCTCGCCGGGATTGACGGCCGTCTTGACGCGTCCGCCGGCGCGCTGGCGGACCTGATCGAGGATGCTCGCAAGGGCCGCCTCCGCATTGTCCCAAAGCTCCTCCGAGCCGACCCGCCTGTCGGGTCGCGTCGCGAGCTTCACCACGATGTCGTGGAAGCCGAAATCCTCGTAGATCGACAAGATCAGGTCGTTGACCTTGATGCTTTCGGCGCGGATTTGCTGCTCGGTGACGAAGACATGGGCGTCGTCCTGCGTGAAGGCGCGCACGCGCATCAATCCGTGCAGGGCGCCGGACGGTTCGTAGCGGTGGACCGCGCCGAATTCGGCAATTTTTGCAGGCAGGTCGCGATAGCTCTTCAACCCGTGTTTGAAGATCTGGACATGGCCCGGACAGTTCATCGGTTTCAGCGCGAAGATGCGGTCGTCTTCGGTCTGCGTGATGAACATGTTGGCGTGATAGTTCTGCCAATGTCCGGATTGCTCCCAAAGGGCGCGATCGAGAATCTGCGGTGCATTGACCTCGAGATAGCCGGCGGCAGTCTGCCGCCGGCGCATGTAGCCGATGAGGGTCTGGAAGAGCGTCCAGCCCTTCGGATGCCAGAAGACCGCGCCCGGCGCCTCCTCCTGGAAGTGGAAGAGGTCCATGTCCCGCGCGAGCCTGCGGTGGTCGCGCCGCTCGGCCTCCTCGATCTGCTTGAGATAAGCCTCGAGATCCTTGCCGTTGACCCAGGCGGTGCCGTAGATGCGCGAGAGCATCGGATTGCGGGAGTCGCCGCGCCAATAGGCGCCCGCCGCCTTCATCAGCTTGAAGGCATTGCCGACCTTGCCGGTCGAGGTCATGTGCGGGCCGCGGCATAGATCGAACCAGTCGCCCTGCCGATAGATCTTGATCTCCTGGTCCGGCGGGATCGCGTCGATCAACTCGACCTTGAATGCCTCTCCCTTGTCGCGAAAGATTCGCTTCGCCTCCTCGCGCGACCAGACCTCCTTGGTGAAGGGCCTGTCGCGGGCGATGATCTCCCGCATTTTCCCTTCGATTCCGGCAAAATCCTCGGGAGTGAACGGCTCGTTGCGGAAAAAATCATAGTAGAAGCCGTTCTCGATCACCGGCCCGATCGTCACCTGTGTGCCCGGATAGAGCGCCTGCACCGCTTCCGCGAGCACGTGGGCGCAATCGTGGCGGATGAGTTCGAGGGCGCGCGGGTCTTCGCGCGTCAGAAACTCGATCTTTGCATCTCTCAGGATCGGGTCGGCGAGGTCGGTCAGGACGCCATCCACGCTCATGGCGATGCTGCGATTGGCAAGCGAGGGCGATATGCTTTTGGCGATGTCGAGCCCGGAGATGCCAGGGGCGAATTGGCGCGACGCGCCGTCAGGAAAAGTCACCGAGATCATCACTCTCTCCAGCTCACTCGCCGATACCAATCGGCGTAAGCCTGCTTCCGGCTTGGGGCGCTCGCATGCGGTCCACGCTGGCGCGCCGCTGCGCCGGATACAGCACCCGGCAACACGACGCAATACGTCCGCCGCAGGGCGGCACCCGATCGACCGTCCGTCAAGACTACAGCAACCAAGTTTGTTTAATTGTTTCAATATTTTCTACGTGAGTGAAGCCTTCGTAAAAAGACCATGTGGTAGATTTCGGAATGATTTGAGACCGGAGATCCTTGATGTATGCCACCGTCCGGCGCTTCCTGAAGAACGAGTCGGGGGCGACCGCCGTCGAATATGGCCTGATCGCATCGCTGATCGCGGTTGCGATCATTGCTGCGGTGACGAGCACAGGCAGCAAGCTCAAAAACACGTTCAACAACGTCGGCAACAATCTCAAAGGCTCGTAACAAGCCGAACCGGACATCAACGTCACCACTTCAAGGCGCGCCCGAAGAGATGCGGGATTGCTAGTGACGGGCCTTGCTTTTGCCGCGTCGCTCATGTCGGATGATTGCGCCTCCCGGCGAATCGGCGAGCGAGGGAGCGCCGGCAGGGCGGACATCGATGCGAGCCGTGCTTTTTGTTGTCTGCGCCTTGATCGCCGGCGGCCTTGGCTTTGCCGGATGGCGCTATGCGCGGGGCGATCTGCCATTTTTCTCGCTGTCCGCGACGGGCGGAGCGGCTGGGCTTGCCAATCGGACCATCGCGCCGGGCGATCTTGCCTCGGCTCGCGAGGCGGTCGAGGCGCAGCTGCGCGATGTGCCGGAATACGAGACGTTCTTCAGCCGGCTGCACGAAACCTTCCCCGCCGATTACGCCCAGGTGATCGACACCTTCGCCGATCAACTGGCCAACGGCGGCGCCGGGCCGGCGGCGGACGCCTATCTCTCCGAGGCCTATCGCGTGCTGCGGCAATCCCGCGGCATCGTGGCCTCGAAGGCGGGTCCTGAAGCGCTCGGACGGGTGTTCGAAACCCAGGCCGCAGTCCTCAAGGCCTTGGGCGAGGTCGACCCGCACCTCTGCGTCGATTTTCTCTACGGGGGCGCAACCCAATCCTACTACGACTTCTCGACCAACCATCGCTCCCTCGTCGCCGACATGGTGCTTGCCGGTCTTGATGCAATTGTCGAGGGCCAGGCCAAGAAGATCGAACGGCCGCGACCTTCTGATGCGGATTTTCAGGCGCTCGAACAGGCACTTGCGGCAAAAGGCTTGAGCCAGGCCGAGATCGATGCGCTAATCGACGGCAAGACCCCCAATCCGCCCATCGAGGACGCGCGGATGTGCGCTCTCGGGCAGATCGACTTCGACGTGCTGAAATCGCTGCCGGAGGATCAGCGCCTGCGGATCTACGGACTTGCCGTCGAACTGATGGCCCGGTCCTGACGACGCTCGAGGGGCTTCTCCGCTTGCATCCCAGTCCACCCGTCGCCTGGGTCCGCCTCGGGAGCGACAAGATCGCAGACGAGCGGACCTCGCCAGCGGCCGTAGCGCCACGGAGCAAAACGGCATGCGCCCTCCGGCTTGGCTTCGGGAACCGGATCGTAGCCGGCCGTCCCCCATGGATGGCAGCGACAGATGCGGGCAAGCCCCATCCACGCCCCGGCCCATGCGCCGTGGCGCGCCACTGCCGCATCAGCGTATTCCGAACAGGTCGGCAGATGGCGACACTGCCCGCCGAACAGGAACGAAAAGGTCAGCTGGTAGCCTCGAATGGCGATCCGCGCCATCGCGCGCGGCAAGCCTCGAAAGTCTGGCAGAAGCGGCCACTTGCCCTTGTCAGTAGATCGCATGGTAGCTATGCCGCGACCGCCCCGGGTGCGCGAGCGGCTATCGCGTTCACGGCCTCGACCACGGCGTCGAAGGTCAACAGGGTCGAGGCGTGGCGGGCCTTGAAATCGCGCACCGGCTCCAGCACCGCGATGTCTTCCCACTTGCCGCCGGGCGGCGGGCCGTTCTCCTTCAGCATGCGGCGGACCTCTTCGCGCAGACGGCGCAGCTCCTCCGGGGCCGAGCCGATCACGTTGCGGGCCATGATCGAGGAGGAGGCCTGGCCAAGCGCGCAGGCCTTCACGTCGTGAGCGAAATCGCTCACGACGCCGTCCTTCATCTTGACATCGACGGTGACGGTCGACCCGCATAGCCGCGAATGGGCGGTCGCGGTGGCATCCGGATCGGGGAGCCGACCCAAACGCGGAATGTTTCCGGCAAGTTCAAGAATCCGGGCGTTATAGACGTCGTTCAGCATTCAAGTGCCAACCAATTTGTCGCGCCGTCTTATGGGCGCGCCATCTCGGACCCATATATAGTCATGTGGTCGGCGGCGAGCCAACGGCCGCAAGCGCGGCACGATCACGCCTTCGGGATGGAACCCCGGGCAATCGCCGGCTGGCGCCGAGGGCAGCTTTCGCCTATGTGGTCAAACGGTTCGCTCCCCGTTGAATCTCTTCGCATCAATTCGGTATCCCAGGAGGCACCACATGGATGCTGTGGTTAAGACCTTAGTTCCCGCCAGGCCCCGCCAAAATCGGCTCGTCCGCCCCTCGCGCGAGGAGGCCGAGGAGGCAGTGCGGACGCTCATCTTGTGGGCGGGCGATGATCCCTCGCGCGAGGGCCTCCTCGACACGCCCAAGCGCGTGGCGAAGGCTTATGAAGAGTTCTTCAGCGGCTACCGCCAGGACGCAGCCGACATCATGGCCACGGTGTTCGAGGAAACCGAAGGATATGAGGACATCGTCCTTGTTCGCGATATCCCCTTTGCTTCGCATTGCGAGCACCACCTGGTGCCGTTTGTCGGCAAGGCGCATGTCGCCTACTACCCCACCGCCGGCGTGATCGGCCTTTCGAAGCTTGCCCGGGTTGTTGACGTCTTCGCCAAACGCATGCAGACGCAGGAGGCCCTGACCGCGCAGATCGTCGAGGCGATCGATGCAGCGCTGAAGCCACGTGGCGTTGCGGTCATGCTGGAAGCCGAGCACCTGTGCATGTCCATGCGCGGTGTGCAGAAGCCTGGCAGCTCGACGGTCACGACGCAGTTCACTGGTGTCTTCCACGACAACCCACAGGAACAGATTCGCTTCCTGACGCTGGCGCGCAAGGCGGGCTGATTGGGCGAGGCCTTTGGTGATCTCGAGCCGAGCCGACGGCTATCTCGCTCTGCCGTGCCCACCGGTCAGCCTGCCCACGATCCAGAAGTACAGCGGGTAAGGCAGCAGGTTGATGGCCTTCATCGGCCAGGCGAGCCGCTTCGGGAAGGTGATCTCGAAGCCACCGCGCTCGAAGCCGTCGCAGATGCGACGCGCCGCGTCGTCGGCCGGCAGGGTGAACGGCATGGGATACTTGTTCTGGGCATTCATCGGCGTCCTGACGAAGCCGGGGGTGACGACCTGAATGGAAATGCCCGTGTCAGCGAGCGAAAGCCTGAGGCTCTCGGCCAGGTTGATGAGCGCCGCCTTGCTCGCCCCATAGGCGGCCGCCTGCGGCAGGCCGCCATAGCCGGCAAGCGATGCATTGATGGCGATCTGACCGCGCCCACGTGGCCGCATGCTCCGCAGTACGGGGCCGAGGCAATTGGCCGTGCCGCCGACGTTGAGCTCGAACGTCCGGCGGAACCCCTCCCCACCGAACGACTCCGGCGCGTCGATGAAATATGATCCGGCATTGAGAAAGGCGAGCACGATCGCGCCGCGCGACGTCTCGATCTCATTGATCGCTCCGGCGATCCCGGAAGCGTCGGTCACGTCCGCCGGATGCGCCGAAATGTCGCCCCCAAATCCTTGCGCCTCGCGCGCCAGGACGGCGAGCACGTCGGCACGGCGAGCAGTTGCCGCAACCCGATAGCCGCGACGGGCAAGTTCTATGGCGACGCCGCGGCCGATGCCGGAACTCGCGCCGGTGATCCAGGCAATTCCCTCATTCGGCGACGCACGATACACGAGAACCCGTCCCTCTTCACGGCACCCTCGACGCTTATGCGCCTGACATCTGGGAACCGCCCTCCCCTGCAATGAGACGGTTGAGGGCGGCCCCCTTGCGCCCCCCGAACCGAAGCGCCCCGTCGGTCACGCTGAAGCAGACGCAATCCTCATCAGCATCCATGCTCGGACTGTGTTCGATTTCGGCGTCAGCGATGGCAATGTCGCCGCGCTGGTAGTGGCCGGTCGCATCGCACATGCCGCCCTTCAGGACCAGGGTGATCTCGGCTCCCTCGTGAGAATGCCTCGGGAATTTCTGCCCGGCTGCGATCCAGTAGAGACCGGCGGTGGCGCTCCCGTCCGGATCAAGACGGCAATATCGCAAGCCCGGCAGCAGGGTCTGCCAGCGCGGCTCTGTGGCGCTCGGGCCCATGTATCGTTGCAGGGGGAGAGGCAGCATGGCGCTCCAGGTGCTCGCCCGGCCAGCTCCTTCCGCTGCCTGCTGTGCTGCGAATACTGCCGCAAGGCACTTTTCTCGATCGGCGATCGGCGCCGGCTCGATTTCCCTGAGACGATGCCCGCACAGACCCTCCAGTGCCCCGGCAAAGTTCCGATTGCGGGCGGAGATGGCGAGGTGCGAGGCAACAAGCGCGTGGAGCGGCCGGCTGAGGGAGCCCGCGGCGTAGTCGGCAAGCAGAACGTCGAGCGCGCCGCTGTCGCGCGGCGGACCTCCACTTGGTCTCGTCCCTTGCTTTCGAGCCATCTGGCTGTCGCGGCGCGATCCGTCAAAAGTGGCGCTTGCTACGTCGAACATCGGCCAATGGATCACGGCGACAAGCCGTCGCAATGCAATTTTGCGATTGTCGGGGAAGCGTGCGGCGAAAAGGCGCCCCAAAGGATTGGGGGCTC
>JAFAME010000285.1 GCA_019233695.1 Methylobacteriaceae bacterium | reverse complement strand
GCGGCAAAGGCCGAAGCCGACAAGGCCGCTGCCGGCCGGCCAGCGCAGCCTGCGCCCCCGCCCGGCGCCGCGAAACCTGCGCCCGGCCCGACCGCACCGGTAGCTCCGAAGGGTGTGGCCGATGCGCCGGCCAAGAGCGAGGCGGACAAGGCGGCCTCGCCCGTTGCTTCGAGCCCGCCCCAGGCCCCGATGGCGCCGGCCTCGGCCGTCCCGGCGAGCGAAAGCCTGCCTCCCGCCGCGCCGGCCGAAGCAAAGGATGAGATCGAGCCCTCATCCGGTCTCAAAGGCGCCCTGACGGCGCAGCAGGTCGCGGCTGAAGAAATGGCCATTGCGGCGAGGCTCGTGTCGCTTCCTCCGGACGCCTCGCAGGAGCAGAAGGCCGATGCGGTCGGTGAACGGCCCCAGGGCCTTGCCGCGCCGCGCGGCGGCAAGGAAGATGACCTCAAGCGCATTCGCGGGATCGGCAAGATCAACGAGGGCAGGCTCAACAGCCTCGGCATCTTCCACTTCGATCAGGTCGCGTCCTGGACCCGTCCCCAGGTCATGTGGGTCGGCACGTATCTCTCGTTTCCGGGCCGCATCGATCGGGAGAATTGGGTCGAACAGGCGAAGGCGCTGACAGGCGGACCGGAGCCGAAGACGGATTGAGGGCTGGCGCAATCCAATGCTGAACGATCGCGATCGCATCTTCACCAATCTCTATGGCTTTCATTCGCCGGGGCTCGAAGCCGCCCGCCGCCGCGGCGCCTGGGACGGCACCAAGGTGCTCATCGACAAAGGGGCGGACTGGATCGTCAATGAGATCAAGGCGTCGGGCCTGCGCGGCCGTGGCGGCGCCGGCTTCCCGACCGGCCTCAAATGGTCGTTCATGCCAAAAAAGTCCGACGGTCGCCCGTCCTATCTCGTGGTCAATGCTGACGAATCGGAGCCCGGCACCTGCAAGGACCGCGAGATCATGCGCAACGATCCGCATATTCTCGTCGAGGGCTGCCTGATCGCCTCCTTCGCCATGCACGCCCACGTCTGCTACATCTACATCCGCGGCGAATATTCGCTTGAATGCGAGCGGCTGGAGACGGCCATCGCCGAAGCCTACGAGGCCAAGCTCATCGGGAAGGACAATGTCCACGGCTGGCCGTTCGACATCTACGTCCACCGCGGGGCCGGCGCCTACATCTGCGGCGAGGAAACCGGCCTTCTCGAAAGCCTTGAAGGCAAGAAGGGAATGCCGCGGCTGAAGCCGCCGTTCCCGGCCAATGTCGGCCTCTACGGCTGTCCGACGACCGTCAACAATGTGGAATCCATTGCCGTTGCCCCGGCCATCCTGCGGCGCGGGGCGGCGTGGTTTGCCGCCATCGGCAAGCCCAACAACACCGGCACGAAGGTCTTCTGCGTCTCCGGCCACGTCGACAGGCCGTGCAACGTCGAAGAGGCAATGAGCATCACCTTCCGCGAGCTCATCGAGCGGCATGCAGGCGGCGTGCGCGGCGGCTTCGATAACCTGCTCGCCGTCATTCCCGGCGGCTCGTCGGTGCCGATGGTGCCGGCCGAGCAGATCCTCGATGCCGCGCTCGACTTCGACACGCTGAAGAACCTCAAATCCGGCCTCGGCACGGCGGCTGTCATCGTGATGGACAAATCGACCGACATCGTGCGCGCCGTCGCGCGGCTGTCCTATTTCTACAAGCATGAGAGCTGCGGACAATGCACCCCGTGCCGCGAGGGCATGGGTTGGATCTGGCGCGTCATCACCCGCATGGCCGAGGGGCGTGCACGCAAGCGCGAGATCGACATGCTGCTCGAAGTGACGACCCAGATCGAAGGCCATACGATCTGCGGCTTCGGCGACGGGGCGGTCTGGCCGATCCAGGGCCTGATCCGCCATTTCCGTCACGAGATCGAGAGACGGATCGATCAATATGCCGCCAACCCGCACAGCGAGCCTGTGCCGATGGCGGCGGAGTAGCAGCCAGAATGGAACCGGAGCCTGACAACCTGGTGCTCGTGCTGCTTCGCGAGATGCGGGCAAAGCAGGATAGTGATTCGGCGCGCTTAGAGCGGGTCGAGGAGCAACTGCGGCACGTCGAAAAGCAGATCGACGATCTTCACAAGATCGTGGTCTACTCGCTTGGCCAGACGACCGAAACTCAGTTTCGGCAATCGCAGCAGCAATCGAAAATGGATGAAATGTTCGCGCAGCTTGAAAAACTGCTGTCGAGCAAGGAGCCGGTCTAGCGCGCGGGTCGATCCCCGATCTCCCGCGAAACTGCACCCGAACCTGACCTCTGAGACGACGCATTCATGACGGCAACGAGAAGTTGGCTTCTTTCGAACGACATCAGGGCTGCTTCCTGCCCAGGAACCTTGGGGCAGCGATGAGCAGAGACGGGCGTCTGCGAACGATTCGCTTGTCCCTGCGATCGATTGCGAGAGCGGGCTGCATTGCCGCAGCAGCCGTCGTGATTTCCGCGCTCGGGGCCTCTATGGCGCAGGCAAAGACCTGCACGGTGGACCTCGATGACTTGGCGCGGCTCCGCCACGACATATCGCAGATGCTGCACGACGGCGTCCGTGTCGATCGCGAGCGGGCCAAGGCGCTTAGAAGCAAATATCTTGAGGAACTGAAGAGCGGCGAACTCGCGCTCGATCCAAAGGATCTCAAGGGGGTCGTCTCGGGTCGGCCGAAGGCCTCGAAAGAACTGATCCAGGAACTGCTTGCCGAGGTCGACAAGATCGTGGAGAGCTGCGAGCGATGACCAAGCTTCTCGTCGACGGCACCGAGGTCGACGTCCCGCCCGAGTACACGCTGCTGCAGGCGTGCGAGGCGGCGGGGGCCGAGATTCCGCGCTTCTGTTTCCACGAGCGCCTGTCGATTGCCGGAAATTGCCGCATGTGTCTTGTCGAGCTGAAGGGCTCGCCGAAGCCCATCGCGTCGTGCGCCTGGGGTGTGCGCGACTGCCGGCCGGGACCGAAGGGCGAGCCGCCGGAGGTGTTCACCCGCACCCCGATGGTCAAGAAGGCGCGCGAGGGGGTGATGGAATTCCTGCTGATCAATCACCCGCTCGACTGCCCGATCTGCGACCAGGGCGGGGAATGCGACCTGCAGGACCAGACGATGGCCTATGGGGTCGACCACACACGCTTCGAGGAAAACAAGCGCGCGGTCGACGACAAGTACCTTGGCCCGCTCGTCAAGACGTCGATGAACCGCTGCATTCATTGCACGCGCTGCATCCGGTTCACGACCGAGGTCGCGGGCGTTCCCGACCTCGGCGCTATCAACCGCGGCGAGGACATGGAGATTACGACCTACCTCGAACATGCGATGGGGTCGGAGCTGCAGTCGAACGTCGTCGATCTCTGTCCGGTGGGCGCGCTGACCTCCAAGCCCTACGAATTTCGCGGCCGGCCGTGGGAATTGTCGAAGACCGAATCGATCGACGTGATGGATGCGATGGGCTCTGCCATCCGCATCGATGCCCGCGGCCGCGAGGTGATGCGCGTCCTGCCGCGTGTCAACGAGGCCGTGAACGAAGAGTGGATCTCCGACAAGACCCGCCACATCGCGGACGGCCTGAAGTCGCAGCGTCTCGATCGCCCCTACGTTCGCCAAGGCGGCGTGCTGGCGCCGGCGACGTGGACGCAGGCCTTCGCGGCAATCGCAGCAAAAGTGAGGGGCACCTCTTCCGAGCGGATCGGCGCCATCTCAGGTGATCTTTGCGCCGTCGAAGACATGTATGCCTTGAAACTTCTGATGGAGAAGCTTGGCTCCGGCAACATCGATTGCCGACAGGACGGCACGATGCTCGATCCGAAGCTCGGCCGGGCGACCTACCTCTTCAACGCTGCCATCGCCGGCATCGATGAGGCGGATGCGCTGCTGATCGTCGGCTCCAATCCGCGCAAAGAGGCGGCGGTCCTGAACTCCCGCATCCGCAAGCGGTGGCGCGCCGGCCCATTCCCGATCGCCCTCATCGGCGAGCGGGCCGACCTGACCTATGATTTTCAGTATCTGGGCGCAGGTCCGGATTCGCTGGCGGAGGTGGCCGCAGGCAAGGGCTTTGGCGAGACGCTCGCCAAGGCAAAGCGCCCCATGATCATTGTGGGGCAGGGCGCTCTCGCCCGCGCCGACGGCCGCGGCGTCCTGGCGCTCGCCGCCAAGGCCGCAGCGAGCTGCGGCGCCGTGACAAGCGAGTGGAACGGGCTTT
>JAFAME010000378.1 GCA_019233695.1 Methylobacteriaceae bacterium | reverse complement strand
GCGCTAGTCACCGGCGGCGCCGGCTTCATTGGCAGCCATCTCGTCGATCGCCTCATCGCCCGCGGGGACCGGGTGCGGGTGCTCGACAGTTTCGTCGTCGGCAGACGCGCCAACCTGCAGCATCATTCTGACAATCCCCGTCTTGTGATCATCGAAGCCGACGTTGCCGATGCGACGGCCGTCGCCGACGCCTGCGAGGGCGTCGACCGCATCTTCCATCTCGCGGCGCGCGCCGATGTCGTGCCCTCCATTCAGGATCCGACGGCCTACTTTCGCGCCAACGTCGATGGCACCTTCGCGGTGCTCGAAGCGGCGCGACGCTGCGCCGTCAAGCGCCTCGTCTATGTCGCCTCGTCTTCATGCTACGGCATCCCCGACGTCTATCCGACGCCCGAGGCGACGCCCGCCGATCCCCGCTACCCCTATGCGCTGACGAAATATCTCGGCGAACAGCTCGTCATGCACTGGGCTGAGGTCTATCGCCTGCCGGCAGTCTCCGTCCGCCTCTTCAACGTCTACGGGCCGCGCGCCCGCACGAGCGGCACCTATGGCGCGGTGTTCGGCGTCTTCCTGGCGCAGCTTCTTGCCGGAAAACCGCTGACGATCGTCGGCGACGGCACCCAGAAGCGTGATTTCACCTATGTCAGCGATGTGGTCGATGCCCTTGTGACGGTCGCCGAGACCGACAGGTCCGGTGAAATCTACAACGTCGGAAGCGGCAAGCCGGTCAGCGTCAATGAGCTCGTGGCGCACCTCGGTTCGCCACCGAGCGTCAACATCCCGAAGCGTCCGGGCGAGCCTGACTGCACCTGGGCCGACATCTCAAAGATTCGCGCCGACCTCGGCTGGCAGCCGAAAGTCGCCTTTGCCGACGGGGTCAAGGTGATGCGCGACAATATCGACTATTGGCGCGACGCGCCGGTCTGGACAGTGTCGAGCATCGCCGGCGCGACAGCCGACTGGTTCAAGTTCTTGAGTTCCGAGGACGCAACGCAACGAGCGGGGGCCGAGAGTTCATGGAAGCTAGCGTCGTCAAACTGAACAACGTGCCGCGCACGGCAACGAGCCCGCGCGACAAGGTCCGCACCGTCAAGGAGCTCGCCGGCATCGCCCAGCAGCTGCGTCGGGCAGGCAAGAGCGTTGTGCAGGCGCATGGCACGTTCGATCTTCTGCATCTCGGCCACGTGCGTCACCTCGAAGCCGCCCGCGCGCTGGGCGACGTGCTGGTGGTCACCATCACGGCCGACCGCTTCGTCAACAAGGGACCTGGCCGACCGGTGTTCGGCGAGGCCTTGCGCGCCGAGATGCTCGCCTCTTTGCACTATGTCGATTGGGTCGGCATCAACGAATCGATGGATGCGGTCAGCGCCATCGAGCTGATCGGCCCCAGCATCTATGTCAAGGGGCAGGACTATCAGGACCCGCAGGGCGACATTACCGGCAAGATCTCGCTCGAGCGCCGGGCGGTCGAATCGCGCGGCGGCCGCATCCACTTCACCGACGAGATCGTCTTCAGCTCGACCGAGCTCATCAACCGCCACTTCAACGTCTTCGAGCCGCATGTGCGCGAGCATCTCGACGGCCTGCGGGAGAACGGCGGGCTTGCCGAGCTCACAAACCTGATCGACGGCATTCGCGACTATCGCGTGGTCTTCGTCGGCGATGCCATCATCGACGAGTACCAATATGTGCTGCCGATGGGCAAACCGCCCAAGGAAAGCGTCATCGCCAGCCGGTTCCAGGACTACGAGATTTTTGCCGGCGGCGTGTTCGCGGCCGCAAACCACGTCGCCTCCTTCTGCGCCGAAGTCGACGTCATCACCTGCCTTGGCGGCTCGGATACCCATGAGGAATTGATCCGCAAGAGCCTGCGCCCGAACGTGCGCCTGCACGCGCTGAAGCGGCCGGGGGTTCCAACGACGCTGAAGCGTCGTTTCGTCGACCCGTCCTACATGCGCAAGCTCTTCGAAGTCTATGTCATGGACGACGAGCCGCTGACGCGGGATCTCCAGGGCGAGCTCGACGGCCTGATTGCCGATCTGGCGCCGCGCTCAAATGTCGTCATCGTCACCGACTTCGGTCATGGGCTCATCGGGCCCTCGTCGATTGAGACTCTGGTGGATTCGGCGCCGTTCCTCGCGGTCAATACGCAAAGCAACAGCGCCAATATGGGTTACAACCTCATCACCAAATACCCGCGCGCCGACTACGTCTGCATCGACGCGCCCGAGGCGCGACTCGCCATGAGCGACCGCATCTCGAAGATCGGCGACATTGCCCATCGGCTCTCCGACAGCCGGATCGACTGCTCCAAATTGATCATCACCCATGGCAAGCACGGCTGCGTGACCTATGAACGCGGCGAGATTGTCCACACCATCCCGGCGGTCGCCCGGCGCGTGGTCGACACCGTGGGCGCCGGCGATGCCTTTCTGGCAGTGACCGCGCCGCTCGTTGCGGCGGGCGGCGCGATGGACATGGTGGGCTTTGTCGGCAACGTCGTCGGGGCGTTGAAGGTCGAAATCGTCGGACATCGCAATTCGATCGAAAAGCCCGCGCTGATCAAGGGCATCACGGGACTGCTGAAATAGGAGAAGGGCGAGTGCGGGAGCGGGTGGACGCGTATTTTCGGACGCTGGCGCAGGCGATCCGGGACGTCGAGGTCACTGACGGCGCCGGCGGGCCGATCGCCGTCGAGCAGGGTTTCGAGCGCGTGCGCCAGTCGGCGCATGCGGCGCATGACGGCGGCAACAAGGTCATTTTCATCGGCAACGGCGGCAGTGCCGGCATTGCGAGCCACCTTGCCATCGACTTCTCCAAGAACGGCGGGTTGCGGTCGCTGGCCTTCAACGACCCTTCGGCGCTGACCTGCCTCGGCAACGACCTTGGCTATGAGAACGTCTTTGCCAAGCAGATCGACTTCCATGCTCGGCCCGGCGACCTGTTGATCGCCATCAGCAGTTCGGGAAAATCGCCCAACATTCTGGCCGCGGTCGCGACCGCGCGTGGCCGCCAATGCGGCGTCGTCACCTTTTCAGGCTTCGGCGACAGCAACGATCTGCGTCGCAAGGGCGACGTGAATTTTTACGTCCGGGCAGGTGAGTATGGCTTTGTCGAAGTCGCCCATCTGTCGATTTGCCATGCCATCCTCGATCTCGACATGGGCTGGGGAGCCAGGCAGTAAACGATCGACTACATGAAACTGATTCTTGGGACAACGACCGTGCTTGCGGCAGGAGCGGTTTCTGCGGGAGTTGATCCACTCTCCGCTCATCCCCGCCAAGGCGGGGATCCAGGAGCGCGAAAGAGTGAGACGTTCGCTTGCCGGTTGCTTGCGCGGGAACGAGCGGTGGTGGGCCAATGGTGCAAATGACCGCTGCCATTGCCGGCACCCGACGCGCTGCTTTGCACCGGCCCGATGAAGGCCCAATGCAGGAAGAGAAGGAAAGACATGGCTAAGCGGTTCAAGCGGGTGCTGGTGACGGGCGGGGCGGGCTATGTGGGCTCGAACCTCGTTCCGAAATTGCTCGCGGCCGGCCACGAAGTGACGGTGCTCGACCTCTATATCTACGGTCAGGATGTCTTTGCCGCCTGCCGCGACAATCCGGGCCTCCGGGAAGTCAGGGGTGATCTGCGCAATCCCGACACGACCCGATCGGCCGTCTCGGGCTGCGATGCCGTCATTCACCTGGCGTGCATCTCGAACGACCCCTCCTTCGATCTCGATCCGTCGCTTGGCCGCTCGATCAATTTCGACTGTTTCCGCCCGCTGGTTCGCGCCGCCAAGGACGCCGGCGTGAGGCGCTTCGTCTATGCCTCCTCGTCCTCCGTGTATGGCATCAAGGACGAACCCGAGGTCACCGAGGACCTGCCGCTTCGCCCCCTGACC
>JAFAME010000271.1 GCA_019233695.1 Methylobacteriaceae bacterium | reverse complement strand
ATGACGGGAAGCTCCGGTCCGACGCGGTCGGGAAAGGCCGGTGGCTCGATCACGAAGTGGTTAGTTCTCCGCACCAGCCGGAAATAGAGGACGCTGAGGCCGCCGATGGCCTCCTGCACGCGCTTGGCGCGGCCGAGCGCCTGAAACGGTGCCCGCAATTTCCTCCGGAGGGCCTTCAGGCTCGTACGGTTGCGGACGGTGGAGTCGTGCACTTGGCGGCTTCGAGCAAAGTGTTGTGGAGGCAGGCCGACGCTGCGTAGAGGGCGCCGTGCGTCAGATCGTGCCGATTGTAGGTCGGCACCTCTCCGTCGAGGGACGTCAAGCGTCCGCCTGCTTCGTGGACAATAAGATCGGCGGCCGCAATGTCCCAATCATGCGAATCGCCCGACGCGATCGCCACGTCGATTGTCCCTCGCGCGACCTGCGCCAATCGGTAGGCGAGCGAGGGGATTTTAGGAATGATCTCGAGAGGCAGACCGGCGGTCAGGACCGCTGCTGCGCTGGCCTTCGGACCCGCCGCGCGCGCGCCGGCAAGAACCGTGCGGTTCGAAACCGCGATCGAGGCGCCGTTGAGTGTCGCGCCCTCCCCGCGCACTGCCGCATAAGTTTCGTCGAGCGCGGGGGCGTGGACCACGCCGACGATGGGGCGGCCGTCAAGGACGAAGCCGACGCTCACCGCCCATCGCGGATCGCCCGCGACGAAGCCACGGGTCCCATCGATTGGGTCGACGATTACGACGACTCGCCGCGACAGACGTGAGGGGTCGTCGACCGTTTCCTCCGACAGCCAACCGGCCTCCGGGAAACGCGCCTTCAGCCGCTCCTCCAATGCGCTATTGGCGAGAAGGTCGGCCTCGGTAACGGGCGAGCCGCCGTGCTTCGTGTTGACGGTCGCATGCGTATGGGCGCCGTGCTGAAAAAATCCGAGCGCGAGGCGCCCGGCATGGCGCGCCGCCTCGACGGCGAAGGCAAGGACCTCGCGGACGATTGCCGGGTCTTGCAGGTCAAGCTCGGGTGTCAAGGTCCGCGGCCGGTCAGAGGAGATGCTGCCCGGCTGTACCTGCGGGCGCGCCTGGGCGCAAGCAGAGACGGCGACCAGTCAAGAGCTCTCGGCATCGCAAGGTTCGACCCATGCGGGCCAAGATCGTTGCAATTTGAACGATCCCGACAATATCGAGGCAAGCATGACCGCAGGAAGCGAACGCGCGACCGGGCTGTCACGATGCATTAACCATGGAGGTTAGCGCTTTGCCATCCTCCCTCGCCAATTCTCGCAGCAAAGGCGGCCAAAAATCGGCCGCCAAACGAGGAGGCGTGGTGATGGATACCTGCTGGCCGCTCGATGGTCCCAGCGCGAACCTGTGGCTGGGGAAGAGCCTTGCTGGGGTCCTTGCCGCGCCCGACCCGCGCGCCGAGGGGGCGTCGCGGCGTGTCGCCATTGATTGCGAGCGGGTGTCGATCAGGCGCCGCTACTGCGGCATCGACATGCGGCTCGCAGTGCCGATCGCGGCGTATCAGGGGGTGACGCTCGCGCGGACAAGTGCCGCCGATGTGACCGGCTTTGAAGTCCGCCTCAGCCATCGCGATCCTGACCTCTCGGTCACCCTGTGTCTTGGCGATCAAGCCGAGATCGTGGCCAAGTGGCGGTCCTGGGCGCAGTTGCTGGCTCTGCCGGCACTCGTCGGGCCGGGCGTGCGGAGACAGCATCAATGCGTTCGGCGCCGGGGCTCGCCACTCTCGAGGCGCCGTCCGCGTTTTCTGATCCGGCGCAAGGTGGGCCGTTTCGGGGAAACGGCAATCGTGCACCGGAACGAGCGGGAAATCATCGCCTACGAGTGAGCTCACGCCGCAGCGCTCTTGAGCGCTGCATCGGCGGCCAGACCGAAGAACAGGATCAGGCCGGCGTCGCGATTCGAGCGGAAGATCGCTAGGGCGCGGACCGGATCGTCGCCGTCGATGCGGCCCGTCTGCCATGCAAGATGCAAGGCGAAGGCAGCGAGCCCAACATAGGCCAGGGCGCCCGCGCCGGCGAGCCACAGGGCTGTCGCGGCGCTCGCCACGGCCAGCGCGTAGAGCACGCCGACACCCAAACGGACGTGCCGGCCGAAACGGCGAGCCGTCGATCCGATGCCGATCACGGCATCATCGACAACATCCTGCACGGCATAGATCGTGTCGTAGCCCATCGTCCAAAAGATCGCTGCGAGGTAGAGGAGCACGGGCGCAGGGGCAAGCCCGCCGAAGGCCGCCGCCCATCCCATGAGCCCGCCCCAGGCGAAGGCAAGGCCCAGCACGGCCTGCGGCCAGGACGTCAGGCGCTTCATGAACGGATAGAGTGCCACGATGCCGAGCGATGCAATGCCGAGGAGGAGGGTGAATCCGTTGAAGCAGAGCAGGACCGCAAGGCCGACGAGCGTCTGGGCGATCAGGAAGATGCGAGCGGAGACGACGCTCACGCTTCCTGACGCGATCGGGCGGCCCCGCGTTCGCGCTACGCTCGCGTCAAGATCGCGATCGACGATGTCGTTGTAGGTCGAGCCTGCCCCGCGCATGGCAACCGCACCGAGAAAGAACAGGCAGAGGTGCACGACGTTCGGGGCCGTGTGCCGGGCGATGCCGGCAAGCGCCGCCGACCACCAGCATGGCAGCAGCAGAAGCCACCAGCCGATCGGGCGGTCTATGCGAGCGAGTTGGAGATACGGGCGCCAGGAGGCGGGCGCGGCCCGGCTGACCCAGCCCAGCTGTTCATCTGGAAGCGCAACTGCCAGAGGGCGCGGGCCTGGACTCTCACCCCTCACAGAGGGCCGGTAGGCAGCTTCGGAGCCTCCGGCGCGCCGAGCGGCCCGCCCTGGGCGGCCTGCTGTTGCTGCATCTTCTTGGCCTGCGCGGCAAGCCCGCAAGCCTGGCCTGCGACCTTGATCGTCTTGCCGTGGGCGCTCGAAATGGCCTCGATCGCGCTGTCGGGGATCTCGCACCAGTCCTTGTTCTTGACGAAATAGTTGGCGAGCTCGCCTTCAAGTACGGCGAGATTGCGCAGCTTCGGACATGCAGCCATCGGGTCAAGCTTGCCCTTGCCGGCCTTGGCGATGTGGTCAATGTCGGCGATTGCCGCCAAGCGGCGCTTGGCGAGCTTATCGATGTCGTCCTTGCAGCTGGCCGCCTGTGCCGCGGCCGGCGTCGGCGCCAACGCTGCGGGGCCGGCGAACGTCAGCACTGCTGCTACCGCACCAAGAAACGGCATGAGCCGCGCAGAACGGAGTTGCGTTATGACCTTCCAACGAAGGGGCATTTTCTTCGATCCCGCCACCGAGTCTTCTGCTTGTCTGATACGAGAAGGGCACAGCTCCCGCAAGTTCTGGAACAATAGACTTGCAAAAACGGCGTCTTGATGGCTTGTGCCTGAGCATTTGCGCCGATGGCGGGCACTCTATGCGCGCCGCTGCAGCTGTATAGGCAACACCTTGCCCCGTTACGATTTTTCGAGCCACCGCTTGCACGTCGATGCGCCGCTCGCGCCGGGAAAGCACATCGACCTCACTCACGGCCAGGCAAACTACCTGACGAACGTCCTGCGCCTCGGCGAGGCTGCCACGGTTCTGGTTTTCAACGGCCGGGACGGCGAGTGGACGGCACGAATCGCCATCGTGTCGCGAAAGGCCGCCCGGCTGGTGGTGGAAACGCCGACGCGGCCGCAGCCTCGCGCTGCGGATCTCGACTATCTCTTCGCGCCGTTGAAGCACGCGCGGCTCGACTACATGGTCCAGAAGGCAGTCGAAATGGGCGCGAGCCGCCTCGTTCCCGTCATCACCCGGCGCACGCAGGTCGGCCGGCTCAACCGGGAGCGGATGCAGGCCAACGTCATCGAGGCGGCCGAACAATGCGGCATCCTCGCGGTGCCCGAAGTTCTGGAGGCGCGGCCGCTCGAACGCGCGCTCGCGGCGTGGTCGCCTGACAGGCTTGCGGTTTTCTGCGACGAGGACGCCGATGTCCGGGATCCGGTCGCCGCGCTCTCCGCGTATGGCCAAGGATCCGGGGAGCTCGGTGCCGCGCAGCCGGTGGCGCTGATCATCGGTCCCGAGGGCGGCTTCGACCCGGATGAGCGCGAGGCGCTGCTGCGTCTGCCCAGGGTCGCGCGCCTGTCGCTCGGCCCGCGCATCCTGCGCGCCGATACGGCTGCGGTTGCTGCCCTTGCCCTCATCCAGGCCGTGCTGGGCGACGGCAGGGCATGAGGTGCAGGCGCTCAGGAGGAGTTCGGGTTTTGCACCCCCGACCATGATCCCGCCATCATCTCGTCCAAAGACTGACCGTCGACATGATGCCGTTTCATCCTGCACTCATCGGATCCTGGGCGATCGCCCTTCTAGCCATCGCCACGGCTTTCGGTGTTTCGAGCCCAGCCATTGCCGGCGAGCGGGCGACAGCAAGTTCTCCGGCGCCCGAGGCTATCGGCGCCTGCGACCAGTATGGCGAAAGTTTCGCGGCACTTTTGGGAACTGATACCTGCCTCAGGATCGGCGGCCGGATTCGTGCCGACTTTCTCTCGGCACCCTTTAAGGTCAAGGGCTCACCGTCCTCGCTCCCATGGCCTCGCCCCGCGGAGACGACCGGCTCCGCCTCGGTCTGGCGTCGCGCCCGCGGACTTGTGACCTCGGGCGATGTGGAATTCGATGCGCGAACGCCCGCCGCCTTCGGCACCATGCGGACCTATGTGCGCGTGCATCTGCACGACGGCGACAAAGAGCCAGCTCTGCCCTTCCCGTAAGGCGGCGCGCGGTTAGGGCCTCACGCGGGCGACGCGCGCGAATCGGCGAATTCGTCGATGCGGCCGACCAGCGGGCGTTCCTCCCGCAGGCTCTTCGAGGCGCGCTCGACCGCGCGGAAGGCGCGCACGAAATTGCCCCCCGCGATCTTGGCAATCGAGTCGTCCGACCATCCCCGACGGATGAGCTCGGCCAGCAGGAAGGGGAAGCGGCTCACGTCCTCCAGCCCGACCGGCGTCGGACCGCCGAAGAAATCCGACCCGATCCCGATGTGATCGATGCCGGCCTTGTCGGCGAGGTAGAGGATGTGATCGGCGAGCTGCTGCAGCGTTGCCGGCGGGCGCGGACCGACCGCCTGCGCGCGCTCCGCCGCGGCCTTCTCGACGTTCAGTCCCTCCGGCGCCTTGCCGTGGGTATCGCGCAACGGGCGGTCCCAATTGCGGGTGGCGCGGCTGATGAAATCCGGCACGAACGTCGCCATCACGAGGCCACCGTTCGCCTTGAGGCGGGCCAGCACGTCGTCCGGCACGTTGCGAGGGTGATCACAGAGCGCAAAGGCATTCGAATGCGACATGACGATCGGTGCCGCGCTGATATCGAGCACCTGCCGCATCACGTCATGGGAGACGTGGGCGCAGTCGACGAACATGCCGAGCCGGTTCAATTCCCGCACGACGGCGCGCCCGAAGGCCGTCAGGCCCCCGTGCCGCTTTTCGTCGGTCGCCGAATCGATCCAGTCGAGCGTCTCGTTGTGGCAGAGCGTCATCAGGCGGGCGCCGGCCGCGTGCCAGACGCGCAGCGGGCTCAGGCTGTTTTCGAGGCCGACGCCGCCTTCGATGCCGATGATCGAAGCGATCTTGCCGGCCCGTTTGGCGCGCTCGATGTCGGATGAACGGCGCGCAGGGAGAAAGACGTCCGGATGGGCCTCCTCGATGCGCAGGATCACGTCGATCAGCTCGAGGGCGGCGCGGGCCGGCTGCTGCGTCTTCGAGGGGATGAACGCGGCCCAGATCTGGGCGCTGACGCGGCCTTCTTTCAGGCGCGGGATGTCGGTGTCCGCACGCTCATGCACGCGCGTCAGGTCGTAGGCGATGACATCGCCGCGTGCCAGGCGGCTGGTGCGGATGGTCCAAGGCAGGTCATTGTGCCCATCGACGAGCGGCACGTTCTCGAGGAGCGCAAGCGCATGGTCGAGAGCGGCGTCGCGCTGGTGTGGTCCGTGGATCGTCACGACTTGTCCTTCCGGCGCGGCGAACGCTCTTCAATAGGCGTATTCGGTGAAGACGGGATCGACCGATCGGTCCCATTGTTCATGATATTTGGCAAGGAGCTCGTCGGCCGATGTGCGACCTTCCGCGACATAGGCTTCGATCGGCAGCAAGAAGCGGGTCTCGTCGCGCCCCTGCGAATCGAGGCGATGACGGCGCACGAGGCCCGAGCGCGCCAGCGCCAGGATGTCGCGCGCTATGTCGCACACGCTGCGGCCGCGAATGCGCGCATTGAGCGCGAACTTCGGCACATCGTCGCGCAGCTTCTGACGTTCTTCCGCGGTCCACGGCTTGATGATGTCGAAAGCCGTGTCGAGCGAAGTTTGGTCGTAGAGAAGACCGACGAAGAGCGCGGGCAGCGCGCACAGCCGCGAGGCGGGACCGGCGTCGGCGCCGCGCATTTCGAGATAGCGCTTCAGCCTGACTTCCGGAAAAATCGTCGACAGGTGGTTCGCCCAATCGGCCATCGTGGCGTGTTCGCCGGGCAGTGAATTGAGCTCGCCGCGCAGGAGATTGCGGAAGCTCGCCCCGGCGACGTCGTGGTACATCGAGCCACGCTTGACGAAATACATCGGCACGTCGAGCGCATAGTCGACATAGCGCTCGAACCCCATGCCTTCTTCGAAGACGAAGGGGAGCACGCCGCAGCGGTCCGGATCCGTATCGGTCCAGATGTGACTCCGATAGGAGAGAAAGCCGGAGGGCCGCCCTTCGACGAACGGAGAATTCGCCCAGAGCGCGGTCGCGATCGGCTGCAGGGCCAGCCCCACGCGGAACTTCCGCACCATGTCCGCCTCAGAGGCGAAAT
>JAFAME010000227.1 GCA_019233695.1 Methylobacteriaceae bacterium | reverse complement strand
CGAAATGGTGGATCATCGCCGCTGCCGTCGTCGCCGAGGCAACCTTGCCGATGCGGGCGAGAGTGAGAACGCAAGACCTGTCCCACAGTGTGCCAGCGTAAAAATCCCTTCCTCCGAGCGCGATCACAGTCGCTCGGGGATGGGCCCGCATCTCGGCGATGAGGCCTTCGGCCTCCTCCGCCATTGCAGCGATGATGCCGAGCGGCCTTGCATCCAAAACGGTCTGATCGCCCATCGTGTCGGCTCGGGATTTGGAAATCGGAAGTGAGTTCACTGCGAGCACCGGAAGTCAATCATCGAATCCCGCCTGCCTCCTGCCGTTCGCGGACGGCCGACGCGCCGGAGCGGCCGCGCAGGCCGCTGCAACAACCCAGCCATGCAGGTTCGCGGCCCTTCGGGGACTCGGAAGCGCTTGGCGCCGGGAAAGCGAAATTTATCTCTTACCCCACGCCTGGCCTCAAATGGCCGACCGAGACGGAGAGGAACACATGAGCATTCACAGCACGATGTTCGAGACGCTTCCGATCGTTGAAGCGGAGCTCAACTACCTCGCCCCCGGCCATGCAAAACCGCGAACCTACACCTTCGATCCGCCGTCGAACGAGCCGAGGACCAACGTCGTCAACGATACCCGCAAGGTGCTGATCCGCAATGCGCGGCCGGTCGCCACGACGTTGGCCCTTGACGAAGAGGGCTTCGAACTGGTGCATCACCACAGCGCCGTGCGCGACTTCTATGAGGAAGAGGAAATCAAGCACGTATACTATGCCGAGGCCGAGGCGATCCTGAAGGGGGCGACGGGCGCGGATCGGGTCGTGATCTTCGACCATACTGTTCGCCGCCGTGTCCCAGGTGCGGAAGACCGCCGCGATGCGATGCGCCAACCAGTTGCCAGGGTGCACGTCGACCATACCGCCAAGTCGGGACCGCAGCGGGTGCGCGACCTCCTGCCTGCCGAGGCGGACGATTTGCTGGGCGGACGGGTGCAGATCATCAATCTTTGGCGCCCGATCAGGGGGCCGCTGCGCGACACGCCGCTTGCGGTTTGCGATGCACGCACCGTCAAGCCGGAACAGCTCGTCCCTTCTGAACTCGTCTACCCGCATCGCATCGGCGAAACCTATTCCGTGACTTTCGATCCGGCGCATCGCTGGTTCTATGTGCCCGAAATGCAGGTCGACGAGGGCCTGCTCTTGAAGTGCTACGATTCCGAGACGGATGGTCGGGCCCGCTTTGCGCCTCACACTGCCTTTTCCGATCCGACCACGCCGGCCGACGCGCCGCCGCGGGAAAGCATCGAGGTACGAACCCTCGTTTTCCATAGGAAGTGACGATCCGCGCGGGGTCTGCCGCCGGCAAGGTGAGGGCTCGTAGCGGCCCGGCTTGCTGGTAGTTTGTGGTTGCGAGCTCGACCTACCCGGCTGAATGCGTTCGCAATGGAATCGCGCTGCGCTTGCGGCTGAAGGACGCAGCGCGGCGGGCTCTGCGCCAACGCTGCCCTAACTTTGTCCCGTCCTGTTGTCTCGAAAGCAAAGTCCATATATTTTATGGACATCGTTGCTGATTGGCTTAAGCCAAGGGAAACAAGGCTCAGCGTCGGCTCTCTCACACAACGAGATCGGGCCTGTGCGAGGGGATAGATGCTAACGAACAAGGGAAAATACGGGCTGAAGGCGATGGTCCATCTGGCGGGCCTGGAGCCCGGCAGGCCGGCGCTGGTGTCCGACATCGCGCTGCAGAACGGCCTGCCCAAGAAATTCCTCGACACGATTTTGGGCGAGCTTCGCAATGCCGGTTTCGTGCAATCGAAGAAGGGTCGCGGAGGTGGGTACGTACTTGCCAGACCCGCGCATCAGATCAGGGTCGGGCATGTGATCCGCGCACTCGATGGACCGCTGGCGCCCTTTCCGTGCGCCAGTCGCACGTCCTACCGGCGGTGCAACGATTGCGCGGACGAGGAGCGCTGCGCCGTCCGCCTGATGATGCTGGAAGTCAGAAGCGCGATCAGTTCGGTGCTCGACAACCGCTCTCTGGCCGACATGCGGGGGATGGCCGAGATCGATATCGAGCGACTGATGTATCACATCTGATTGATCCGGCAGGCCGCGCATCCTTCCGATCAGGCCAGATCTATTTCTCGACGAAGGCCTTCTCGACGACGTAGGACCCCGGCTCGCAGTGGTTGCCCTCCGCATAGCCCTCTGCCTCGAGAATGACGCGCATGTCGCGCAGCAATTCGGGATTGCCGCAGATCATGAAGCGATCGCTCGCGTCCATCCTGGGCAGGCCGATGTCCTCGAAAAGCTTGTTCGATGCGATCAGATCCGTGACTCTCCCACGGTTGCGGAACGGCTCCCGCGTCACGGTCGGATAGTAGATGAGCTTTTCCCGTATGCTTTCGCCGATGAACTCGTCTGTCGGCAGAACCGCGGTGATCCTTTCGCCGTAGGCGAGTTCGGACGTCTGCCGGCAACCATGGACCAAGACGACGTGCTCGAAACGGTCGTAGGTGTCGGGATCGCGGATGATGCTCATGAAAGGCGCGAGGCCCGTGCCGGTGCCAAGCAGATAGAGATGACGTCCGGGAAGAAGGTTGTCGAGAACCAGCGTGCCCGTCGCCTTGCCGCTGACGATGATCGGGTCGCCCTCCTTCAGATGCTGCAGACGGGAGGTCAGCGGACCGTCCGGGAACTTGATGCTCAGGAATTCCAAGTCTTCGTCGTAGTTGGCGCTGACGAGGCTATAGGCGCGCAGCAGCGGCCGGCCGGAGCACTCGATGCCGATCATCGTGAACTGACCGTTCTGGAACCGGAACGATGGGTTGCGGGTGGTTTTGAAACTGAACAATGTTTCGGTCCAATGATGAACGCTGAGAACCCGCTCTTCGTCGAAATGGCTCATTCCCGCTTTCCGCATGTGCTTTCGGCAATCGCTCAGCCCGAGCGCGGATTTGCATAGAAAGGAACCTGCCGGATTGTCAATGGCGACCAAGAGGACCCTGCTGTGGCGCCAACCCGGTACCGGCGTCATGGCGCTTGACGTCGGAACCGGTTCCGCGCGAAAGCGACAAGGCTTGGACCCGCCGGCGATCGCTCACGCACGCTTCGATGCGCGGCCGCGCACCAGAGCCTGGGCCGCAGCGACGACATTCGCCGTGCCCTTAACGAGCAGCTCCGTGTCGGAGGCGACAAGCGTCATGCGGGCGCCGCGTTCGATCCACTCCGTCTGCTGCTCGAGGGGCAGGGTGATTCCCGTGCAGACGGCGACCCCGCGCGCCTTTCCGGTCGCCAGGATCCGGTCGATCGCGCCCTTGACCGTCGGATGATCGTGCTGGCGCAGGAGCCCCGCACTGCCGGAGAGATCGTTCGGCCCGATACAGAGCGCGTCGACCCCGAGATCGAGAATCTCGTCGAGGACATCGACGGTGCGGATGTCCTCGATCTGCGGCATGATGAAAATGCCGTCGTTGGCCTGCGCGACGTATTCGTCCGTGTTGCGGCCGTAGGCCGACGCGCGTCGGGGACCGAAGCCGCGGATGCCGGCGGGCGGATACTTGCAGGCGCGCACGAAGGCCTTCGCCTCCTCGGCCGTTCGGACCATCGGAGCCATGATGCCGTCGGCCCCGACGTCAAGCGTCTGCTTGATGTGGACCTGATCATTCCATGGCACGCGAACGATCGGCACCGTCGCCTCGCCCTTGAAGGCCATGAGCGCCGTCTGCAGCAGCGTCAGCGTCCAGGGCGAGTGCTCGGTGTCGATCATGATGTAGTCGAAGCCGCTCGTCGCCATGATCTCGGCGACCGCCGGATCGGCGATGCTGAGCCAGGCGCCGATCATTGTTTCGCCGGCGCGAAGCCGGCGCTTGAAGTCGATGCTGCGCGGGGACATTGAGGCTCCTATGCGGCGAGAACTTGCGCGTTCAATACGAATTCACGGCCCGGATCGCGACCGGCGCGAATCGCAAGGATGCTCGAGACGCACCGCCCCGCCATCAGCCGTTCCGCAGCCTCGTCCATGCCGAGCGCATGCGGCGTCAGCAGGACGTTGTCGAGCTTGAGCAGAGGCGATCCCTCCGGCGGTTCGCGCGCGAACACGTCGAGGCCGGCCCCGGCGATGCGCCGTTCGACGAGCGCGGCGCAAAGCGCATCCTCGTCGATGAGGCCGCCACGCGCGGTATTGATGATGAAGCTCGTGGGCTTCATGAGCGCCAGTTCGCGGGTGCCGATGATGTTCCGGGTTTCCGGCAGCAGCGGCGTGTGCAGCGAGACGATGTCGGCTTCGCTGAGAAGATGATCGAGCGGGACGAGCTCGATGCCGTGCTCGCGTGCGTATGGCTGATCCGGCGCCACATCATAGGCGAGCACAGGCATGGCAAACGCCTGACAGCGCCGCGCCATGGCGCGACCGATGCGGCCGAGACCGACGATGCCTGCCACCCTGCCCCACAGTCCAGGGTGGAAGCCGCAGCCCCACCCGCCGCTTGTCGTGAGCTTGTAATGGGCGATGAGGTTGACGCTCAGTCCGATTGCCAAAGCGAAGGCGCCGTCAGCGACACTCTCGTGATTGGTGCCGAACGCCATCGCGACGGCAACACCATGGCGGGTCGCCGCCGCGACATCGACCTTGTCCCAGCCGACGCCGAAGCGCGCCACCACCTTCAGGTCAGGCGAGCTCGCGAAGACGCGCTCGGTGTAGGGCTCGCCGCCGGCAATCGTCGCAAAGACTCCGGGCAGGCGCCCGATCAACTCGTCTTCGGTGAGGAGCCGGCCCTTCTCGTTCATCACGATTTCGAGGCCGGCGTCGCGCAGCGGCTGCAGGTATTGCGCCGGCCGGCCGTAGATCTGTTGGATGTTGCACAGGACCTTATTCGCGTTCATTCCCGTCCGTCCTTCAAGCGATCGGCAACCGCGTGCGATCTGCCGGAATTGCGCAGGGTCTCATTGCAGGTGTCGGCGGCTACCAGGCGCGACTTCGCAGATGCCGCCGGAGCCCCAGATCGAGTGAGCCGACGACCATGATCAGCAGGCCGGTTGCCATGTCGCCGACATTTTGTGAGTAGCCGAACAGGACCATGCCGCCTGTGATCATGCCGATGATGACGGCGCCGAGGAGGGTGCCGAGGATGCTGCCGCGGCCGCCCGTGAGCGCGGTGCCGCCGACGACGACGGCGCCGATGACGCGGAATTCGAAACCGACGCCCGTCGTCGGCGCGGCGGCGTGCAGGTAACCGAACACGAGGGCGGCCGCGAGCCCGCAGAGCGCGCTCGTCAGGACGAAGACGCTGAGCCTGACGCGGGCGACATTGATGCCGGTATCGCGGGCCGCCTCCCGGTTACCGCCCGTTGCGTACACGTGGTAGCCGAAGCGGGTGTAGGCGAGCACGATGCCCCCGATGACGACGACGGGGATCATCCAAATGATCAACCACGGCACATGCAGGACGCGATCCTCGCCGAGCGGGAGCAGCATGTTGCCGCCCGTCAGGTCATAGAAAACGTCGGTGCCGCGCGGCGTGAACGGACGCTCGCCCGAGATGATCAGCGCGAGACTGCGAAACCCTGCAAGCATCGCCAGCGTGACGATGAAGGAAGGAATGCCGAAGCCGACAATGAAAAGGCCGTTGAAGAGGCCGACGGCCGCCCCGGCGAGAATCACGATGGGCATGGCGAGCCACGGACTGAGACCGACGGCCACGACCAGCATTCCCATCAAAACCGTCAGAACGCCATAGGCCGACCCGACCGACAGATCGATCTCGCCGGCGATCAAGACAAACGTCATGCCGACGGCAACGATGGTGATCAGGGAAGTGTTGCGAAGAATGTTGAGGAGATTGAATTCGCGCAGGAACGTGCTGGTCGTCAGGGAAAAGAACAGGAAGATCAACGCGGCGATGATGAACAAGACAAGGTCGCGATTGCGCGACAGGCGCGCCAGCAGCCGATCGGTCGAAACGTCCGGCGGCTGATCGGCGGCTGCCGTCAGCACCGCCAGTGTCTTGGCGTCCATGTCCGGGCCGCGATCCGGCAAGTCTTGAACCTGCTGCATTGGTGGCCCGCTATTCTCTTCCGGCGCCAACGATGAGCTTGACGATGTCGTCGGGAGTGGTCTCCGCGTGCAGGCGCTCCCCGACACGCCGACCGCGCCGCAGGACCATGATCCTGTCGGCCACCGAGAAGACATGGCGCAGATTGTGGCTGACGATGACGACGCCGGTTCCCGCGGCCTTCAGGCGCATGACGAGATCGAGAACTTTTTGCGATTCCTGGACGCCGAGTGCGGCCGTCGGCTCGTCCATGATGATGATGCGGCCCTGCTGCGCCGTCGCTCTGCCGATGGCGATCGACTGCCGCTGTCCGCCGGAGAGCTGCCCGACCTCCGCGGCAAGCGAAGGCATGTGGACCCGCAAGTCCGCGAACACGCGCCGGGCGCCCTCGCGCATCGCCTTGCGGTTGACGAAGATGCCGGCGCGGACCGGCTCGCGGCCGAGAAAGAGATTGGCCGCCACGTCGCGCTGATCGACCAGCGCCAGGTTCTGGAACACCGTGGCGATGCCGAGTTCGCGCGCCTGATGCGGGTCGGCGATCCGGATCGGCTCGCCGGCAATCTTGATGGTGCCGCGGTCGGGCTGGTGAACACCGCTGAGGATCTTCATCAGCGTCGATTTGCCGGCGCCGTTGTCGCCGACGATGGCGAGAACCTGGCCCCGGTAGAGGTCGACGTCGACCTCATGAAGGGCGGAGACGTTGCCGAACGCTTTCGATACGCCACGACACTCGACGAAAGGCTGCTCAGCCACTGCTCCACCCTTCAGAAGCGCGCGCCCGGGGGCGGGCGTGACGACAATCGCGCCCGCGCTCCGGACGGCTGCCGATCACATGATCCCGTATTCCTTGGCCTTGGCGATCCAGAGGTCGGTCCGGGGAGTGACGACCTTGAGATCTTCCTTGCGGACGAGCTCGCCACCGGTGTGGATCGTCGTTCCGGCGTAGTGACGTTCGGCCTTGGCCCAGGCACTCGAGGCCGCATAGAAGCCCATCAGATAGAAGTGCTGATCTTCACCCCACTGCATCCAGCCCTCCGAGATGGCCTTCTGATGCGATGGCGGAATATCCGGCGAGCCGATGGCGATCTGGCCGGGCTTGTAGCCATGCTCCTGGAAAGCCTGGACGATTGGATTGCCGTTGCCGGTGCCGATCGCCGCCACGAGCTTGTCCTTGTAGAGGTCGATCTTGGCGGTCCACTTCTGGACCGATTCCGTGATGTCGCCGAACTCGCTGTCGGGATACGGGTCGAAGGTGAAGTTGGTGCCGTTCGCCTTGTTGTAGTTCTCGATGCCGACCTTGCTGCCGGCTTGGCGTTTCTCGATCAGATCCGACCCGGGATTGCCGTTGCCGAGGACGATCACGCCCTCCTTCTTGCCGGTAAGCTTCTGGCCAAACGTGGCGGCCTGCGTGCCGTTGATGATGCCGGCATTGAAGCCATCCTCGCCGATGATGCCGATGCCGAGATTCTTGGCCTCCTCGTCAATGCCCTGGTCGGCGATCTGCATGGTGACGCCGGCATCGATGCCGCGCTGGAAGGCGGCGATGAGCGCCGGACTTTCGAGCTCGGTGATGATCACGTCGGCCCCGCCGGCGATGGCGTTGTTGACCTGCTCGACATGGTTCTCGGGCGAATAGTCAGGATTGCCGAGCCGCTGATACGACCACCCGACCATGCCGCAAAAATCGCGCATGCCGACTTGCATGGCGGTGTCCCAGTCACCCAGCGCCTGGGGCACCCAGACGCACTTGCGCGGCTTGCCCCAGCTTCCGGCATCCGCCGCCATGGCGGTGACGGGCAGACCGGCAGCGAAAGCTGCGCCGAGCGCGCCGACCGTGCTGCGTGTGACGAACTCCCGACGCGTTCCTTCGATGATCTTCTTCATCTTCTCCTCCCTTGCGTTGCGACCGTTCTTGCCGACGGCTTAGGCTTCTCTGCGAACGAGCCTGTCCGAGGCGCGCTGCACCAGAATGTTGAGTTCCGCTGCGATCAGGATGACAACGGCCGTGCCGACGCCATCCCAGAACTGGCTTATGCCTGACAGTATGATCCCCGAGGTGATCATGCCAAGGATAAAGACGCCCATCAGGCTGCCGAAAACCGTGCCGCGGCCGCCGAAGAGGCTTGTGCCGCCAATGATCACCGCCGCGATCACCTGCAATTCGAGGTTGTTGCCGGCACCGAGCGGCGCCAGTCCGACCCTGCCGTAGAGCAGCGCCGAGCATAGGCCGACGAGCGTGCCCATGCCGACAAAGCAGATGAACTTGACGCGCCGCGTGTCGATGCCGGTGTTGCGCGCGGCTTCCTGGTTGCCGCCGGTCGAATAGACATCACTGCCGAACTTGGTTTTGGCGAGGATGAGGCCGCCGATGGCAACTATCACCAGCATCAGGACGAAGACATTTGGAAGGTCGGTCCCGGCGAAATTGGCGCGCATGATCTGATAGAATGCCAGGCCGGTGTTCTTGGCCGGTATCGGATAGCCGCTCGACAGCGTCTGCGTCGCGCCGCGCAAAAGGATCAGCATGCCCAACGTCGCGATGAAGGAGGGCAGCCCGATGCGGGTGACAAGAATGCCGTTGACCGCCCCGATGGCGGTGCCGGCGAGCAGGATCAAGAGGGAAGCGACCCACGGATCAAGCCCCAGATTCTCGGTTAGCTTCGCCAACAGGATCAACAGAAAGCCGTAGTGGGAGCCGATCGACAGGTCGAACTCGCCGGCGACGAACAGAAACGTCATCCCGACGGACAGAATGCCGAGAATGGCGCTGCGCCGCGCCAGGTCGATCATCACGCTGGCGGCCAGGAAATTCGGCGCGATGATCGAAAAAACGGCGAAAATCGCAAGCGCAACCAAAACGATCGCAACGTCGCGATTGGCAAGGAGCCGTCCGGCGCGCCGGACGGAGCTGTTCTCCGACGGCGCCGCCTCCGAGGGCTGACGTCCGATCAGCGCGGCCTCCCCAACCATTTTCTGCCGAACTGAAGGCGTTCGGCACGACGTGCCGCCGACCTCGCCGGCCTTCTTGCAGTCTCACTAGGTTTGCAAAGGCCGGAAATCTCCGCCACCCCGTTTTTATCCGAAATGGATGCATCCGCGGAGCCGGCCTCGGACGGCGGCTTGACAGAGCCGCTCATCGGCAACTAAGCGGCGACCCGACATAGTGGAAACGCGCAGAAGAGATGCCCGAGATGGTCGAGATTGCTTGCGTCGTCGGGGCCGGGGCCGAGCTTGGCGAGGGCGCGCTCTGGGACCCTCGGGAAGGCGTGCTCTACTGGGTCAACATCTTCGCGCGCGAGATCCATCGCTTCGAACCCGCAACCGGCATCGATACGATCTGCATCGCACCCGATACGGTCGGCTCGCTGGCGGTGCGCGCTGGCGGCGGCCTTGTCGCAGCCATGGGGCGCGGCTTTCATTTCATCGATTTCGCCACCGGAAACAGCCGCCCCGTCGCGACGGTTGAACCCGAGCTGCCCGAAAATCGGATGAATGACGGCAAGCCTGATCGCCGGGGACGGTTCTGGGCCGGCAGCATGCACAACCCCGAAAACCGCCCGGACGCGGCGCTCTATCGGCTCGATCCCGACCTGACCTGGCGGCGGATGGTCGACGGCTTCACGGTGTCGAATGCGCTCGCGTTCAGTCCGGACGGAAAGACGATGTACTATGGCGACAGCCCGGCCAAGACGGTCTGGGCCTGGGACCTCGATCCCGACAGCGGTGACATCTCGAACCGACGCGTCTTCCTCGATGCAGCAGCGACCGGCGGCTCGCCGGATGGGGCGGCCGTCGACGAAGCGGGGTGCTACTGGCTGACAATTCCGCGCGCGTGGCGGGTGAACCGCTATGATCCGCACGGCCGGCTCGACCGCTCGATCGAGTTGCCCATCTCCAATCCCACCTGTGTGGCATTCGGTGGCGAAAGGCTCGACACCCTTTACGTGACCTCCGCCACATTCATGGCGCTTCCCGAGGACCTGCAGAACCAGCCGCTCGCGGGCGCCCTGCTCGCCATCGACGTGGGCGTGCGCGGCCTGCCCGACGCCTTCTTTTCCGGCTGAGCGAAGGCCGTTCGGCCGGCCGGTTCCACGTATCCAGTCTGGACAAGTGCAACCTTTCGTGCTCGACCGGATCGGCGCAAGCAACGCTCCGCAGCATGGCGGGGGAAGGCATGTCGAGAAAAGTCATCATCACTTGCGCGGTCACCGGCAATATCACGTCGCCCAAGCAGCACCCGAACCTTCCGATCACGCCAAAGCAGATCGCTGCTGCCTGCATCGATGCGGCGAAGGCCGGCGCCGCGATCTGCCATATCCATGTCCGCGATCCGGAGACCGGCGCGCCGAGCATGGAGACGGCGCTTTATCGCGAGGTGATGGACCGCATTCGCGAGACCGGCACCGACCTCCTCATCAACCTGACGACCGGGCCGGGGCAGCGCTTCATCCCCAGCAAGGAGGATCCGAAGGTTGCCGCGCCCGGTTCGACGCTCATGCGCCCGGAGCTGCGGGTCCCACACGTGATCGAGCTAAAGCCGGACATCTGTTCTCTCGATCTCAACACGATGTTTGCCGGCACCTCGGTGGTGATCAACACCCCCGAGAACGTCGCCATCATGGCGCAACTCATCCGCGGCGCCGGCGTGAAGCCCGAGCTCGAAGTCTTCGATAGCGGCGACATTCACCTGGCGCACAAGCTGATCGCCGACGGGGTCTTGCAGACCCCTGCCCTGTTTCAGATCTGCATGGGCATCCGCTACGGCTTCGAGGCCTCGCCGGCGACCATGCTCTATGCGCGCAGCCTCCTGCCGCCCGACAGTGCCTGGGCGGCATTCGGCGTCAGCCGGTGGGAATTCCCGATGCTGGCACAGGCCGTGCTCGTCGGTGGCCATGTCCGGGTCGGCATGGAGGACAATCTCTACCTACAAAAGGGCGTGCTGACGCCCGATAATACTGCCTTGGTGGAGCGGGCGGCCCACATCATCGAACTCCTTGGGGAAAGCGTCGCCACGCCGACGGACGCACGCGAAATATTGGGCCTGAAAGGGAAGTGAGCGCCATGTACGAACCTCTGCATCTGTTCATCGACGGCAAGTGGCGCGCTGGCAGCGAGGGCAAGACCGAGCCCGTGCGCAATCCGGCCAATGGCGAAGTGCTCGGGGCGCTGCCACACGCGAGCCGCACGGATCTCGACGAAGCCCTTGCGGCGGCCGACCGCAGTTTCCGCACTTGGAAGGCGACTTCGCCCTACGATCGCGAACGCATCATCCGCAAGGCCGCCGATCTTCTGCGCGAGCGCGTCGACCGGATCGCCCCGGTCCTGACCCTCGAGCAAGGCAAGCCGATCGGCGAGGCCCGGATCGAGGTCGCGTTCGCCGCCGATGTGATGCAATGGTTTGCCGAGGAAGGGCGCCGCGCCTACGGCCGCATCGTGCCGGGCCGCAACCCCAACCTGCACATGAAGGTGGTGCGCGAGCCGGTTGGCCCGGTTGCCGCGTTCACCGCCTGGAATTTTCCGGCAACTGTTCCGGCGCGCAAGATCAGCGCCGCGCTCGCGGCCGGCTGCTCGTGCATCATCAAGCCGTCGGAGGAAACGCCCGGAACGGCGCTGGCCGTGGCCCGGGCTTTCGAGGACGCGGGCCTGCCTGCCGGCGTGCTGCAGGTGGTGTTCGGCGTGCCGGCGGAGATTTCCGAGCATCTCCTGCGCTCGCCCGTCATCCGGAAGGTGACGCTGACTGGCTCGATTCCGGTCGGCAAGACATTAGCGCGGCTTGCCGCGGACGGGCTCAAGGTCTTGACCCTCGAACTCGGCGGCCATGCGCCCGTCATCGTCGATGCTGATTCCAATCCGACCCAGGCGGCGGAGCTGGCGGTTGCCGCGAAATTCCGCAATGCCGGGCAGGTCTGCATCTCGCCGACCCGATTCTTCGTGCACGATTCGATCATGCCCGATTTCGTCTCCCGCTTTGCCGATCTTGCCTCGGCGCTGAAGGTGGGCGACGGAATGGACCCGGCAACCCAGATGGGCCCGCTCGCCAATCCGCGCCGGGTCGAGGCCGTGGAGAGCATGGTCGAGGACGCGGTCGCCAAGGGCGCTCGCGTCGTCACGGGCGGCAAGCGCGTCGGCAACATCGGCAATTTCTATGCCCCGACCGTGCTGAGCGGCGTGCCGGACGCCGCCCGCATGATGCGTGAGGAGCCCTTCGGTCCGGTTGCGCCAATCAATTCCTTCACCTCGCTCGACGAGGCCGTGGATCGCTCGAACGCCCTGCCCTACGGGCTTGCCGCCTACGTGTTCACGCGATCGGCCGATCGCGCCCAGCGCCTCTCCGAACGACTTGACGTCGGGCTCGTCGGCTTGAACAGCTATGTGGTGGCCCAGCCCGAGATCCCCTTCGGGGGCGTCAAGGACAGCGGCTATGGCCGCGAAAGCGGCATCGAGGGCCTGGGGGCCTTCATGGTCGACAAGACGATCACGCAGCTCGTGGCCTGAAGCGCCTGCCGCCTGCGGTCTCTTTCAAAATCGCCAAACGATGAGGGCTGAAAATGATCTATGAGCTGCGCGTGTATCATTGCATTCCCGGGCGGCTGCCGGCCGTGTTGAACCGGTTCGAGAAGAAAACGATCCCGATCTGGCAGAAGCACGGCATTCGACAGGCCGGCTTCTTCACCACGGTCGTCGGCGAGAGCAACCAGCAGCTCGTCTATTTCCTGGCCTGGGAATCGCTTGCCGAGCGCGAAAAGAAATGGACCGCATTTCTGGCTGATCCGGAATGGCTTGCCGTCCGCGCGGAGACGGAAAAGGACGGGCAGATCGTCGAGAAGGTCGTCAACCAGCTGCTTGCCCCGACAGCCTTTTCGTCAGTGAAGTGAAGGCAGGGTAGCCCCGGCGAGGGCACTTATCCGTTCTGACTGAAGATTCGCTCGATGTCGCGTGCGCCATGAAGCACGCGAACGATGTCGATTCCGTCTGCCAGAGGCAGACAGAAAATCACGTACCGGCCCACCGGGAAGCTACGCATGCCTTCTGCCGGGCCATCGGTCACTTCGGGTGAGACCCCGTTTGGCCAGTGCGCCTCCTGCGGCCCTCACGCTTGATTTCACCTGCATCCGACGGAGTGCCTGGGCCGCTCTCCAAGCCTTCCCGAACCTCCTGTCGCAGCTGATCGAGCTTTGTTGCACGCAACCGGTCCCGCTCTTCCATCAGGCGCAAGGCTTCGCGGATCACTTCGCTTGCAGACGTGTATAGGCCAGATGACACTTTCTGCCTGACCATCTCCTCGAGTCGGGAGGTGAGATTCACGTTGATCGCCATGGCTACCTCTGCGCGGGGCTTGCTAGCGCAATTGTTAGGAACTGGCAAAGATTGTGGCGTATCAGGTGGTGCCGGGCATCGCTCTAGACAACGGACCGCGGATCAGGAGCCGACCCTCACCCATGCGCGTTTCGCGTGCGAGCGTTCGCAGGCCTCGACGACTTCCTGAACACGCAGGCCGAAGCCGAAATCGGGCATGGCTTTGCGGCCCTCGCCGACGGCGGCGATCATTTCGCGCGCCTCGATCGCCTTGTAGTCGTTGTAGCCGAGACCGAGGCCCGAGACCGGCAGAAACGCGGCATAGCGCGGATCGCTCGGCCCCATCTCGATGCGCGTCATTCCCCAGGATTCCGGCGGACCGGAGTGCCGGCTGATGCAGATGTCGTTGATGCGATCATAGGAATAGCGCAGCGAGCCTTGCGTGCCGACGATATCGTAGCCGATCTCGAACTTGATGCCGGCCGACACCCGGCTCGCCTCGATGTGTCCGGAGCCCCCCGCAAACTTGAAGATGACGGTCGCGATATCGTCGGTCGTATTCTTGACGCGGCGGCTGGCATCGCCGACCGAGTCGAGGCGAAAGCCGCCCGAGACGAGGGGAGCGGGGTGGTCCGCGATGACCGTTTCGAGATTGCAGAAGACTTCCTCGATTTCCTGCTCGACGAGGTAGAAGAAATAGCTCAGGCAATGGGCGCCGATATCGCCGATGACGCCGCTTCCGGCGCGTGCAGCGTCGTTGCGCCAAGTATGCTGGAGGTTGCGGTCGGCCATGAAATCGCTGTTGAAGAACAGGCGGGCGTAGATGACTTCGCCGATATCGCCCCGCCGCAGCGCCTGCCGCGCCAGCGCGTGCACCGGGTTCTGGATGTAGTTGAAGCCGACGAGCGTGGTGACGCCGGCTCGTTCGGCAGCCCGCGCCATCTGGCGCGCGTGATCGACGGAATTGGCGAGCGGCTTTTCGCAATAGACGTGCTTGCCGGCTGCGATCGCCGCCATCGCGACGTCAAAATGCATGTCGTTTGGCGTGCAGATGTCGACGATCTCGATGCTCTTGTCGTCGATGATCTCGCGCCAGTCGCTGACCGCGCGCTCGTAGCCGAATTCGCCCGCTCCCTTTTGCGCCAGCTCGAGGCTGACATCGGCAATCGAGGCAAGAACCGGGGCGGCAGGCTCGGGACCGAAAGCGCTCCGCGCCGTCCGATAGGACATCGAGTGGACCTTGCCCATCCAGCCCGCGCCAACCATGCCAATTCGCAGTGTCCGCATGCGTTCCTCCAACGCTCCGCAGTCGTCTTCCGCCATTCCTCAGTAATATCCGCGTTCGCGCATCACGGCGTCGATGCGGCCCTGGGCCTGGCGCAGCATCGTCCGCGGCGCGATCTCGCCGAGCATGAGGTCATGCACCTCTTCGCCAAGAATCATCAGCCAATGCGCGTAGGCAGGAACGGGCGGCCGCGGCCAGTGCTGAAGCTGGCCGAGCTTCTCCATCTGGTCGACGAGAGCAATGACGGGACACATCGCCCGCACCTCCGGGTCGGCACTCACGGAAAAACGCGGACTGACGGTGCTGCCATGCTGGATGAAGAGCTTCATCATCTCCGGCGAGGTCAGCCATTCGATCGATCGCCACGAGGCCTCGACACGTTCGGGTGCGATATTGGCTGGGATGCTCAGGATGAGCCCGCCGATGGGTGACACGTGCCGCGGCAGGCCGGGCCCCCGCGGCAGCGGCAGGTAGCCGGTGCGGTTCTTGGCGGGCGAGGTCGGCTCCATCTCGAAGACGCCGGCGCGGATCGACCATTCGTAGACCATCGCCACCTCGCCGCGCCGATAGACCTGCACCCGCTCGTCCCACGCCATGTCGAGCACGCCCGGGCAGGACACGGTCAGCAGGTCGCACAGGTATTCGGCCGTCAGCAGCCCTTCCGGCGTATCGATGGTCGGGCGCATCTCGTCGGGACTGACGCTCGTCGTATCGAAGCTCTCGCCGACCGCGCGCAACGCGAGCGGCGGGCGTCCGAATTCCGCCAGCACCTGCACGAACGTCTGCCCGATCGGCGTGCCGCGCTGGCCGTTCCACGCGATGCCGTAGCGGCCGGAGGAGGGCCGATGAAACCGGCGGGCGGCATGGAGCACCTGCTCGGTGGTCAACGGCGGATCGAGGCCGGCCTCGCCGAAGAGGTCAGTGCGGTACATCAGAAGTTCGGGCGTGGTCTGGATCGGAATGCCGTACTGCACGCCATGGTAGCGCGCGGCCGCCCAGCCAGCCGGGTGGAAATCGTCCTTGTTGAAGTGGTCGAGCTCGAGCAGGCTGTCGAGCGGCATCAGGAAGCCGCGTTCGGCGAATTCGGCAATCCACGGCAGGTCGAGCGTCAGGATGTCGTAATCGGAGCGCGGCTTGCTCGCGTTGGCGAGGGTCTCGGCGAACAGCGCGTCGAGGTTGAGCGCGGTGATCTGCACCTCCGCGCCGAGCGTCTGCTCGATGTCGCGCAAGGCGCTCTGCATGGCGCGCGACGTAGGATCGGTGAAGGTGAGCATGCGCAGCTTGCGGCGCACGCCGATGCCGCCGGGCAGAACCGCAGGCGCCGGAATGATGCTTCCCGCCAGATATGACGCGCCGAAATAGAACTTGTCGAAATCGCCGCTCTTTTCCTTGAGGCCGATGGTCGTGCCGACGAGATGCTTGATCTGCAGGACATAGGTGTGAAGTTCGTCGATCAGGCGCTGGCTCGGATGGATCGAGAACGATTTGCCGGTGCGCGTGCGCTGGCGGCGGACGAGCAGATGGTTCTGAAACATGTCCTCGATGCGCCGCATCGCCGTGGCATAAGGCACGCCCGAAGCCGAGGCGAGCGACGTCACGGTGACGGGCTTCCCCTCCAGGTGCCGGCGCATCAGGAACACCGTCATCTGCCACGTCGGATCGGCTTCCGCGGCAAAGGTCCAGAGCTTGGAATGCGTGCGGAAGCGCTCGACGAAATCAAGAATGCGAAGGAACTCGTCCTTGGTCATGACGCCGGCCCGGCCCACGAAAACACGAAACGTCCATTTCGGATGAAAATAGGCTAGCGTCGCGACGGGGATTCTGCAACAGTAAAAATCGCGGAATTGCAAAAGATTTGACCATGTCTTCCCAGTAAGGCTTGGTATATTTCTTTATGATTGTGCTGTTTCTTCCAATTTTTGTATCTGATCGGAGAAAAAAGTTCAGAAGTGAAACGACAAATCGCGCAGCAGGACTGCGCACTTTCATGGGAGGGTGGAATGACGCATAGGAGCCACGGTCCAAACCACGCGGTCCTGAAGGGCGGGCTGGCGGCGCTCGCCGTCGCCGCAGCGTTCGCCGTCGCCCCGGGGGCGCAGGAGGCACGTGCCGACGGCAACGGACTGATCGTCGTGTTCATGCCGCCGGGAACCGACAACTACCTCGCCCAGTGGCAGGTCGGCGCTCGGGACAAGGCGAAGGCGCTTGGCTACGACATCAAGATTGTCGAGAACAGCCGTGATCAGGCGGAGGAGGACAGCCAGGTCCAGCAGGAGATCGCCTCCGGCGAGAAGGTCGCGGGCTACATCTGGTGGCCGTTCGTCAATGCCGCCGGCGTCGGCTCCTTGCGCGCGTTGTCGCAGACCGGCGTGCCGGTCATCGCCACCAACCAGTTTCCCGTCAAGGGCGCCGAGAAGTATTGGCTCGCCTATGCCGGCGTGAACGACTTCTTCAACGCGCAAGTTGCGGCGAAGATGCTGCTGAAGGCCTGCAAGGAGAGCAAGACCGTCAAGTGCGACAAGGGTCTGATCTTCACCTTCCCTGCCGGCTATTCGGCTGGCAGCGACCGGCGCAAGGGCTTCATCGAGGCTGCCCCCGAACTCAAGGTGATCGACACTGTCGATACCGGCGGTTTCATGCAGCAGGAGGGCTACAAGGTCGCATCGCAGGTCATTCCCGCCCACAAGAAGGACCTCAGCTGGGTTTATACCGAGAATGACTCGCTCGCCACGGGCGTCATCCAGGCGCTGAAGGAAAACGGCCTGCAGCCCGGCAAGGACGTGCTCGTCGTCGGCGGCACCTGCCACGGCGACACGACGAACCTGTTGGCAGGCGAAATGGTCGGCACCGGCATCCAGGCCGCCTATCTCGAGGGTGCCCAATCGGTACAGACCATCTACAAATATCTCGCCACCAAGAAAGTCGAGGACGGCGAGGTGTACCTGCCGGCCGATCCGGACAAGCCGCCGCCGGACGAAGGCGCGCCGCACAAGTACAACTTCATCCCCAATCCTTCCGTCGGCAACACCAAGGAGGATTTGGACAAGTTCCGACTCTGGGGAATGACTTTCGCCCAACTGTGCAACTATTGAACGATTGCGACCAACGCAAGCCGCCGCGGGCCTTAACTGCGGCGGCTCGTTCGTGAAGGAGGCTCGAGAGTGCAGGGCGAAGACACCCTGTTGCGGATGCACGGAATTGCCAAGCGCTACGGCTCGGTCGCCGCGCTGCAGGGGGTGGACTTCACGCTGCGCCGTGGCGAGGTGATGGCTCTCCTCGGCGAAAACGGCGCTGGCAAAAGCACACTCGTGAAAATCCTCGCCGGGCTCGAGCGTCCGGACGCAGGCACGATCGAGATCGGCGGCGAGATCGTCACCCTGCGCTCGCCCGGCCAGTCGCTGCGGGCCGGTGTCGCCTATGTCACCCAGGAACTGAGCATAATTTCCTCGCTTTCGATCGCCGAGAACATCTGCCTGGGGGGCGGCGATGATCATTTCGTCTGGACACAGGCGCGGCTTGCCGCCAAGGTCCGGCCCTTTCTCGCCCTTGTCGGCCTCGGCGACATCGATCCCGGGCTTGCGGCCGGGAGCCTGTCGCTTGCCCAGCAGCAGCTCGTCGAAATCGCCCGGCTCTTGTCGCGCGACGCGCGCATCCTGATCCTCGACGAGCCGACCGCAGCCCTTTCAGACGCCGAAATCGAGAAGGTGAAGGCGGTCGTGCGCAAGCTTGCGGCCGAGGGCCGCTCGGTCATCTACGTCACGCATCGCCTTGGCGAAGTGTTCGAGATCGGGGACCGCGTCACGATCTTTCGCAACGGCCGCAGCTTCGATCCCGCACCGGTCAAGGATCTCGACATCGACGAGCTCATCGAGCACCTCCTCGGCCGGCGTCTCGATCAGATGTTTCCGCCCCGCGGCGCGGGTATAGGTCCCGTGGCGATGTCGGTGCGCGACGTCATTGCACCGGGCCTCGCCGAGCCTGTCTCCTTCGACCTGCGCCGCGGCGAAATTCTCGGCCTCGCAGGCCAGCTCGGCAGCGGCGCCAACGCGATTGTCAAGGCGATTGCGGGCGCCGAGCCCCGCCGGGGTGGGACGATCTCGCTCGGCGGCAGACCGCTCACCCTGCATTCGGTGCGCGATGCGATCGCCAACGGCATCGCCTATTGCTCCGACGACCGCAAGCGCGACGGCATTTTCGGCGTGCGCAAGGTGATCGAGAATCTGACCGCGCCCTCGCTCACACGGATCTCCACGGGGGGGTTGCTGAGCGGCCGGCGCGAGAACGAGCTCGCCACGCAGCTTGCCGGATTTTTCGAAATCGCGGTCGGGCGGCTCGGCAGCCAGGCCGGAAAATTGTCGGGCGGGAACCAGCAGAAGGTCGCGCTCGGCAAATGGCTTGGCATCGAGCCCTCGATCCTGCTCGTCGAAGAGCCGACGCGCGGCGTCGATGTCGGCGCCCGCGCCGAAATCTATCACCACCTGCGCACGCTTGCCGAGCGCGGGCTCGGCATTGCGTTTGCCTCGTCCGACAATCAGGAGGTGCTTGGGCTAGCCGACACCGTCGCCACCTTCTTCCGCGGCCGCCTGGTGCGGATGGCCGCCGCCGAGACCCTCGACCCGGAGGAGCTCCTGCGCGACGTCACCCACCCGGCCTCCACGGAGGCTGGGGGCGCGCGGTGAAAGCGATGCGCGCCGTCGTTGGAATTTTTGCGACCGATCGCAACACCGAGGGCGAGGCGCGCAGCCAGGCGCGGTGGCGCCGTGCGGCGACGATTGCAATGCTGGCGGCAATCGCGGCGGCCATCGTCGTCGGCGGCATCACGACGCCGAACTTTCTGACCTTCAACAACCTCCTCGTCGTCATCCGCAACGCCTCGATCACAGGCATCGTCGCCCTCGGCATGTCCTACGTGACGCTGTCGGGCAATCTCTTCGCGCTTTCCGCCGAAGAGCTGGCGATCCTTTCAGCCTGTGTGTTTGCCTGGCTGATGCACGCCCAGTTCGGCCTTCTCGCGAGCCTTGCGGCGACCTTGCTGCTGGCGGCTGCGAGCGGCGCCGTTCAGGGCGGCATCATCGCGCTCGGCGCCGATCCGATCATCACGACACTGGCTTTCGGCGCCTTGTTTCGCGGCTGCGCGTCGCTTGTCAGCGAGAACAAGAACATCGCCTTGGGGTCGAAGGCCGCCGAGTGGCTCGGCACCGGCCGGCCGCTCGGCGTGCCGACGCAAAGCTGGGCCTTTGTGATCCTCACGCTCGCTGCCTGGTTCGTCATCGAGAACACCCGGTTTGGCCGGCTCCTTCTGCTCACCGGCGCCAACCGCGCGGCAGCGACGGCGACCGGCCTGCGGGTCGGCGAGGCGGCGCTTGTCGCGGTCACCTTGCTTGGCATCGGATGTGGCCTCGTCGGCATTTCCGCTGCCGCTCAATTCGGGCTTGCCGCTGCCAATCTGTTTGCCGGCCTCAACATCGACGTGGTGGCCGCAATCCTCGTCGGGGGCATTTCGCTGCGCGGCGGGCAGGGCTCGCCGATCCAGGCCGCGCTTGGCGCGACCTTCATCGCTCTCATGCAGAATTTCATGCTCCTGCACGACCTCAGCACCGGCGTGCGCATGACCGTCGTCGGCTGCCTGGTGGCTGCCGCAACGTGCGCGTTCCACGCCCTGCAGCGGAGCCGGGCGTGAACCAGCACGCGCCATGGCTCGACCTTGGCATCCGTGCCGGCTTCATGGTCGCGGTCTATTGCATCTTCGCCGCACAGATCCCGAACTACTACTCGCTCAACGGCATCGCCGCCCTTCTCGATGGCGCCGTGCTGACCGGCGTGATCGCGGCAGGCATCGGTACCACCATGCTTGCCGGCGAATTCGACCTGTCGGTCGGCTCGATGGCAGCAGTTGCCGGGGTGGTCACCATCAAGATCTTCGGCCTCGGAGTCCTGCCCGCCATCGCGGCGGCGACCGTCATCGCAGGCGTGCTGGGCGCCCTGCAGGGTCTGTTGATCGGCAGCCTGGGGATCAACTCGCTCGTCTTCACCATCGGCACGCTCATTGCCCTGCGCGGCATCGCGCTGATCCTTTCCGGCGAGAACACGGTGACCGTTCCCATCGAAC
>JAFAME010000238.1 GCA_019233695.1 Methylobacteriaceae bacterium | reverse complement strand
ACAATCTTGTCCGCCTGCCGAAGCTCCTGGCTATCGCCGTGTGACTACCAACGCTCGGATTCCGCTCGCCCCTCCGGGCGAGGATACGAGCCCTATAGGACCATCAAACCGCGCATCTCCAATGGCGATTCTTCCTCAGCCTGCTAGCCCTCTCCCCGCCGGCGGGGAGAGGGAACGGCAGCCGCCCATGCTGGCGAGCTTCGGCGCGCGCCGCCAGGTCTTTTTCGCCCTCCTCGGACTGCCGGCGCTCGCCTATGTCGCGGTCGTCGCGATCTGGCCGCTGCTCCAGGGGCTCTGGTACAGCTTCTTCCACTACAACCTGGTGCGGCCAGGCCAATTCCGCTTCATTGGCCTTTCCAACTACATCGATCTCTTCACCGACGACACTACCCGCTGGTCGGTCATCGTCACCTTCATCTTCACGGTTCTGGCCGTCTCGATCGAATTCGTCCTTGGCCTCGGGCTTGCAGTGCTCCTGTGGCGCGACAATCGCTTCAACCGCATCGCACTTGCGCTTCTGCTCGTGCCGGTGACGGTGACGCCGCTCGCCGTCGGCCTCCTCTTTCGCGCCCTTCTGGCGCCCGACTTCGGGCTCCTCGGCTACTATGCCGCGCAACTCGGGCTCTCCGGCGAGCGCGGCTTCTTCGCCGATCCCGTCGGCGCGATGGGGGCGATCGTCTTTATCGATGTATGGCAGTGGACGCCGCTGATGGCGCTGATCCTGCTCGCCGGCCTGAAGGCACTGCCGGTCGACGTGATCGACGCGGCCGAGACCGACGGCGCAACCGCCCTGCAGCGCTTCCGGATCATCGTCTTTCCGATGATCCTGCCCTCGGTCTTCCTGAGCCTCGTGCTGCGTACCATGGATGCCTTCCGCGTCTTTGATTCGGTGTTCGTCACCACCAAAGGCGGGCCGAACGATGCAACCAACGTGCTCCTGTTCTATGCGGTCAAGCAGGGGTTCGAGTTCTACGACATCGGATTTGCCTCGGCGATCGCCAATCTGATGATTGTCTGCATGGCCATATTCGCGGTCGTCTTCATCCTCTTGATCCGCCGCGCCGACCGGATGGCGAACGGATGAGCGCGCGCTCCGCTGCGGCGACTATCGCAATCGAGCGCGGGCTATTGTGTCTGGCGCTCCTCTTCTTCCTGGCTCCCGCGGCCTGGCTTTTCGCCATCGCCTACGAGCCGGCGCGCGACATCTTCAATTTTCCGCCGCGCTTCGTCTTCGAGCCCACGCTCGACAATTTCCGAACCATCTTCGGCTATTTCGACGTGGCCCGACTCGTCCTGTCGAGCCTCACCATCTCGCTTGGCGCCACGACGTTGTCGCTGCTGCTCGGCGTTCCGGCAGGATATGCGCTCGCCCGCTCGACGTGGCGCTACGCGCCGCTCGGCGCATATTTCTTCCTGGCGGTCCGCATGGTGCCGCCGGTCGCGACCCTCATTCCGTTCTACCTCGAGATGCGCGACATCGCACTCCTTGGCACCTATTGGGCGGTGATCCTGCTCGACACGGTGCTGAATTCCGCCTTCGTGATCTGGATGATGTATTCCTATTTCCGCTCCCTGCCGAAGGAACTCGAAGAGGCCGCGCTGGCCGATGGCTGCACACAGATCGGCGCTTTCCTGCGGGTTGCCCTGCCGCTCGTCGTGCCCGGCCTCATCGCCAGCGCGCTCTTCTGCATCATCCTGTCGTGGAACGATTTCCTGTTCCCCGCCTTCCTTACCAATGCAGCCACGAAGCCGCTGTCTGTGGCGCTGCTCTCAGCCTATGGAACGAAGGACATCACCTGGGGAACGATGGGCGCACTATCGCATTTCCTCATCCTGCCGATCGTCGCCATCGCCCTCCTGCTCAATCGCTATTTCGTCACCGGACTGACGCGCGGCATTCACTGAGGAAAGGTCCATGTCCCGGCACGTCTGGCCCGCCGTCATGTGCCTGGCGCTGATCGTGGCGATGTCGTTCGGGCTGAGATACTTTCGCGACACTTGGTTTTTCTTGATCGGGCTTCTCGGCGTCGGAATAGTCTTTGTCGCAGTCCAGGCCGATCTCGACAAGAATATCGCCGGCTCGGCCCATGCGGGGAGCTATGCCAGGCAGATGAAGGAGGATGCCAGCAGGGCGGAAAAGGCCGCACGGCGCAGCGAAAACCGCAGGTTTTCGGGATCGCTCTCGATCGCAAAGCTGATCGGAGTGATTCTCGCGGTCTTCGGGTTCGGAGGATTCCTGCTCGCACAATATGGCGGGACGCCGTAGGCGGCTCATCCAAGTGGCGGGTAGATGGCCTGCCCTGTTGCGGGGTCGAAGAAATGTATCCGCTCGGGGGCCACGCCGAGCGTCACCGCTTCCCCGCCGGCAATGCGCGTCTCGCCGTCGAGGCTCGCCAGAACCTCGAAATTGCCACGGACTGTGCGTCCATCTTCCGCCGCGGGGATCACGATGTCGCCGCTCTTGCGCATCGAGAGATGCACGAGGAGACTGGCGCCGAGTTCCTCGACCAGGGTGACGCGGGCGCGAAATCCTGGCTGAGAGCCCTCCGGCACGACCGAGAAATGCTCCGGCCGAATGCCGGCAATCACTGTCCTGCCGGTATATCCCGTCAGCGCATTGCTGGTGGGGCCTAGCACCACCTGTTGGCCGTCGACGAAAAACGAGAGCAGCTCATCCTTTACGACGAGGGGGCATTCGAAAAAATTCATCGCCGGCGAGCCGATGAACCCTGCGACGAAGAGGTTTGCGGGGTGGCGATAGAGCGCCCGCGGCGTATCGAGCTGCTGCAACGCGCCCCTGTCCAGCACCGCGACACGGTCGCCCATCGTCATCGCCTCGACCTGATCGTGCGTGACATAGATCGTGGTGACGCCGGTCAGGCGCTGGATTTTCGTGACCTCGGCGCGCATGGCGACACGCAGCTTGGCGTCGAGATTGGAGAGCGGCTCGTCCATCAGGAAGGCATCGGGGCTCCGCACGATGGCGCGACCCATCGCGACACGCTGCCGCTGACCGCCGGAAAGCTGGGCAGGCTTCCGGTCGAGGTGGGCCTCGAGTTCGAGAATGCGCGCCACGTCCTCCACCCGGCGGCGCATCTCGGCTCGATCGGTGCCGCGGACCCTCAGGGCAAAGCCGATGTTGTCGCGCACGCTGAGATGCGGATAGAGCGCATAGCTCTGGAACACCATGGCGATGTTGCGCTCGCGCGGGGCGAGCGCATTGACGATCCGGCCGCCGATCCGCACCACCCCGGTCGTGAGGTCTTCAAGGCCCGCCACCAGCCGCAGCGCGGTCGACTTGCCGCAGCCCGACGGGCCGACAAGCACCAGGAATTCGCCGTCGCCGACGGCAAGATCGAGCGCCTTCAGCGCCTCGAAGCCGTCCGCATAGCGCTTGCTCACGTGTTCGAAGACGACTTCGGCCATGGCGATGCTTCACTGCCGGAAAGGTATTCGCGGTCACGCAGACTGGCCATTGTCCCGATGGCGGGCCGGAGAGCCGTCGGGCCGACTTTCTGCCGGCGTGTCCTTGACAGTTGCCGCAACTTGTCCGAGCGTCGCCTATTCTTTTGCGGCGTTGGGGAACGCGCGATTGCCCCGTTGAGGAATGCTAAGCGTTGGGGCCGGGCCACACAGACCGTCGTTTCTCGATAACTGTTTTTGCGTCGCATGCAAGTTTATAACAGGAGGGGAATATGCAAGATTGGTTCATGGTGGGTACGATCCTCCTATACAATCTTTTCATCATCATCTACGTAGTTTCATTGAGCAACAAAGTCAGCCTGAGGGAACTGCTCAAAGAAAAGGGCAGTCCGACGAAGGCAGTCGCCGCCGCAAGGCACGCGGCAAGGATAGCGTTCGAGGCGGCACGAGTGGCAAATCCCGCTGCAGCCCAAGCCCTTCAGGCGCCTGCCCCAACGGAACCGCCAGCGGACGAGGGTACGAGCTACAGTCGCGCTGCCGGAATGGTCGGCGCGGTCGTTCTTTCCGGGTTCGTATGGGCGCTCGGCAATGTGGTTCTCTACAAAGGCTACACGGCTCCTGGGGACATCAAAGAGCTCTTGACGGGCGTCGCTCCGTTTCTGCTGGCCTCATCGACGCTGTTTGCACCTTACGCCTTCAACCAGCTGAGCGAGGTTTTCAAGTCGTGACGCGCCGGCGGCCCTGAATCGTTGTTCGGGCCGCGCGCTTCGGCTAAGGATTGCCGCATCGAACGCCGACATGGCCCGGTACGCTCATGTCGGCTCTCAGCTTTGCGGCAAGCGACAGCATGAGCCAGGAAACGCTGCGAGGCCGGCGCGCCCTTGTCACCGGCGCCGGCACCGGGATCGGCCGGGCAATCGCGCTTGCCCTGGCGCGTCATGGCGCGCAGGTGTGCGTCACTGATCTCGATGCCGGGCGCGCCAAGACGGCGGCCGATGCGATCGGCGCTGCCGCCCTTCCTCTCGCCCTCGATGTCACCAGCGCGGACGCCACTGCGGAGGCCTTTGCCGCCGCCCATGCGCGTCTCGGGGGCCTCGACCTCGTGTGCGCCAATGCTGGCGTCTCGACCATGCGCCGCGTCATCGACCTCACCGAGGCCGATTGGGACACCAACATGGATGTCAACGCGAAGGGCGTCTTCCTGACCGACCGCGAGGCGGTGCGCTCGTTCCTGCGCGACGGCGTCAAAGGCACGATCGTCAACACGGCATCGCTCGCTGGCAAAGTGGGGGCGCCGCTCCTTGCCCACTACTCGGCAAGCAAGTTCGCCGTGGTCGGCTTCACCCAGGCGCTGGCCCGCGAGGTCGCCGCCGCCGGCATCCGCGTCAATGCCGTGTGCCCGGGCTTCGTGCGCACCGGCATGCAGGAGCGCGAAGTCGTGTGGGAGGCAGAGCTGCGTGCTATCTCGCCGGAACAGGTTGTGCGCGAATACGTGCAGCAGACGCCGCTCGGCCGGCTGGAGGAGCCGGAAGATGTCGCCGACGTGGTGGTATTCCTGTCGAGCGACGCCGCCCGCTTCATGACCGGCCAGGCGGTCAACGTCACCGGCGGCGTCTATATGACCTGAGCCGGGCCTCATCGCCGTGCCGAAACTCCTTCGGAGCAATCGATGTCGAGCATTTCGGGGCTGAAGAAGCCGATCATCGCCATGGTGCATTTCTCGCCGCTGCCTGGAGCGAGCCTCTACGACCCCGGCGGCGGCATGGGCCGCATCATCGCGAGCGCCGCCAAAGACATCGCGGCTCTGCAGGCCGGCGGCGTCGATGCGGTGATGTTCGGCAACGAGGGTGACCGGCCCTATCGCACGCGCGCGACATTTGCCGCGCTTGCTGCCATGGCTGCTGCGATCGGCGAGCTGAAACCGCTCCTGAAAGTCCCGTTCGGAGTGAATTATCTGTGGGATCCGGTGGCGAGCGTTGCGCTCGCGGCGGCGACCGGCGCCGATTTCGTACGGGAGATATTTACCGGCGTCTATGCCTCCGACATGGGCGTGTGGGCGCCCGATGCGGCGGGCGCACTCGAGGAGCGCGCGCGCCTCGGCCGACGCGACCTCACGCTGATGTTCAACATCAACGCCGAGTTCTCGGACGCCCTCGACCGGCGGCCGATTGCGCTGCGCGCCCGCAGCGCCGTGTTCTCATCGCTTGCAGACGTGATCTGCGTTTCGGGTGCCATGACAGGCGAGGGGGCGGCGCAATCCGACCTGCGCAGCGTCAAGGAAGCGGTCGGCGAGGTGCCGGTCTTTGCCAACACGGGCGTGCGGATCGATACGGTCGCCGATATCCTGAAGATCGCCGACGG
>JAFAME010000395.1 GCA_019233695.1 Methylobacteriaceae bacterium | reverse complement strand
ACCGCTACGGCATGATCCTGTTCATCGCCTCCGAGGTGATGTTCTTCGTCGCCTGGTTCTGGGCGTTCTTCAATTCGGCCCTGTTTGTTGGCGACCCCATGGAATACGCCCGCGTCGATGCCACCGGCGGCGTATGGCCGCCGAAGGGCATCGAGGCCTTCAGCCCGTGGCACCTGCCGCTCGTCAACACCCTGATCCTGCTGACCTCCGGCACGACGGTCACGTGGGCTCACCACGCGCTCTTGCACAACGACCGGGCGGGCCTGCGCAACGGCCTGATCCTGACGATTCTCCTCGGCATGTCGTTCACCTGCATCCAAGCCTACGAGTACTCGCATGCCGCCTTCGGCTTCAAGAACAGCATCTACGGCGCCACCTTCTTCATGGCGACCGGATTTCACGGGTTCCATGTCATCATCGGCACCATCTTTCTCACCGTCTGCCTGATCCGAGCGCTGCTCGGCCATTTCACCCCGAAGCAGCACCTCGGTTTCGAGTTCGCCGCCTGGTACTGGCATTTCGTCGACGTCGTTTGGCTGTTCCTGTTCTCCTGCGTCTATGTGTGGGGCTCGTGGGGCGCTGCGGTCGAGGGCGCAGCCCCGTGAATACGGGGTGGCGCGGGGCGGCAGCCGGCTTCTGCCCTCGAAGGGAGGCGCATGGCCTTCGACGATGACTATCCGCCGCAATCGCCGGTATCGACCGGCATGGCCGGCCGGTGCCCGCGGTGTGGCCAGGGCCGGCTGTTCGAGGGCTTCCTCAAGGTTGCCCCACATTGCCCGGCCTGCGGCCTCGATTTGAAGTTCGCCGACGCGGGCGACGGGCCGGCGGTATTCGTAACGCTGCTTGCCGGGTTTGTCGTGCTCGGCTTGGCGCTGATCACCGAACTCGTCTATGAGCCGCCCATCTGGGTTCATCTCGTCATCTTTTTGCCGCTGACACTTATCGTCTGCCTTGGCCTTCTGCGGCCCCTCAAGGGCGTGCTGGTCGCGCTGCAATACAGGAATCGGGCGGAGCAGGCGCGGCTCGGGCCCTGAGGATGGCAGGACCGAGCGCGGTCGTGACCAGGCGTCGGCGCGGGCTGCTTTGGCCCGGCGTCTTTGCCGCGGTGGGCGTCGCCGTCCTGCTTGCTCTCGGCACGTGGCAATTGCAGCGCCTTGCCTGGAAAGAGTCGCTGCTGAGCGCAATCGATGCGCGCATCCACCAGGCGCCGGCACCTATCCGACCGCCGTCCGACTGGCCGAGCCTCAAGCCCGAGGACTACGAGTACCGGCGGGTGAGCGTTGCCGGCATGTTCGAGCACGCCAAGGAGGCGCTGGTCTTCCGACCCCAGGGAACAGGCGCAGCGCAGACCGAGGGCCCAGGATACCTTGTCCTGACGCCGCTGCGCCTCTCTGACGGGACCTACGTGATCGTCGATCGCGGCTTCGTGCCTGCGGCAAGGGGCGATCCATCGACCCGTCCTGGCGGGCAGATTGCCGGCGAAGTCACCATCACGGGCCTGATGCGCAGCCCGGAACAGCGCAATCTCTTCACCCCGGCCGACGATCCCGACAAGGGCCAATGGTATACCCGCGATCCGGCCCTCATTGCCGCCCATTTCAAGCTCGATCGGACGGCCCCGTTCAGCATCGATGCGGATGACACGCCGGTTCCCGGCGGCTGGCCCAAGGGCGGCCAGACCGTTCTCGCCATCCCCAACGATCACCTGCAGTATGCACTGACTTGGTATGGGCTCGCAGCGACACTCGTCGGCGTCTTCGCCGCCTACGCCTGGAGCCGCCGGGGCGGTCCCGTCGGCTAGAGTCGCTTCCTCTCGCGTGTGCCGCACTCCACAAGGGCGGCCATGACGTCCGGAGCACGACCGCCAAGGCTGCAAGGCATGGTCGCAGCACTTACATTCGTGGTAGGAGAAAATAGCCTGCGGCTCTCGCTCGGGCGGCTCTTCAACGGACCGGAACCACCTCAGTGCAATACCTTTCCACCCGCGGCGAGGCGCCGACGCTCGGCTTCGTCGAGACGCTGAGAGCGGGTCTCGCGCGCGACGGCGGCCTCTACGTGCCGGCTCGCTATCCGCGGCTTGATCATGAGGCGATCGC
>JAFAME010000296.1 GCA_019233695.1 Methylobacteriaceae bacterium | reverse complement strand
GGGGTCGGCTGTCGTCATGGCGACCGTTCCCATCCCCGGCAAGGCGCAGTCGGCTGCGCCGGGCATCTCGGATGCCGGTACGCGCTCGCTCAACATGGGCGTGGGCAAGTCCGTCATCATCGACCTGCCCCAGGACGCCGGCGAAATCTTCGTCGGCAATCCCAAGGTGGCCAACGCCATCGTCCGCTCGCCGCGAAAGCTCTACGTCCTGGCGGTCGACAACGGCCAGACGACCATTTTCGCGATGGACAAGGAGGGCAGGCAGATCACGACGTTGCAGATCAGCGTCGGCCGCGACGTCGATGAATTGGAGCGGATCCTGCACATCGCGCTGCCGCGCACGCGGATCGTTGCGCGAACGGTCGGCAACACGATCATCCTCACCGGCAGTGTCGATTCTGCCGGCGAGGCGCAGCAGGCGGTGGACATCGCCAAGGGATTTCTGAACGACACCCAAGCGCCGCTGACTGGCGCCGAATCCACCTCGGCAACGACAACCACAACGACGGGAGGGGCGCCGGCGGCGACCACGACGACGACGGCGTCGCCAACCTCGTCGGCGCCCTCGACGACGCCGGTCGGCGGGGTCATCAACGCACTGACCATCAAAGGCAAAGATCAGGTCATGCTGAAGGTCTCGATCGTCGAGATCCAGCGCACCGTGTTGAAGGAATTGGGTGTCAATACGAGCGCCAACTGGTCGACGAGCTCGAACTGCGGCATACAGCCCTGCAATTCCTTCAACATGTCAAACCCCCTCAGCCTGAACGGTTCCGCCGGTGTCCTCAACAACACCTGGGCCGGAAAGGCGGGCAAATTTCTGGAAGAGCAGGTGCAGGCCTTCGAGCGCTACGGCGTGGCCCGCGTTCTGGCCGAGCCGACCGTGACGGCAATCTCCGGCGAGAGCGCGAAGTTTACCGCCGGCGGCGAAATTCCGGTTCCTTCGTCGGAAACCTGCACGCCGACGGCGATCGGCGGCACCACGACCAACGTCTGCACCGTCGGGATCGATTTCAAGCAATACGGCGTGACCCTCAATTTCACGCCCGTGGTGCTGGCCGAAGGGCGCATCCTGTTGCGGGTTGCCACCGAGGTCACCGAGATCGATCCCGACCGGAGCTTCAACTTCGTGACCGTCACGGTCAACGGTTTCCGCACCCGCAAGAATGAGACCACCGTCGAATTGCCGTCCGGCGGATCGATCGTGTCGGCGGGTCTTCTTCAGACGAACAAGAGGCAAGTCATCGCCGGACTGCCGGGGCTCATGAACCTGCCGATCCTCGGCGCGCTGTTCCGCTCGCGTGACTACCAGCGCGACGAGACCGAATTGATGATCGTGGTGACACCTTACATCGCGCGGACGCTTGCCCCAGGCGAAGTGGCGCGACCAGACGATGGCCTCGCCGATGCCAGCGATCCGCAGGGCTGGTTCCTCGGCCGCGTCAACCGCCTCTACTCGACCACGAGCAATCCGCAGGCGTTGCAGAACTACAAGGGCAAGGTTGGGTTCATCAATGACTGAGCGCCCGCCAGGGCGGTCGGCGACACGCATCGAAGAAAGTCTGCTCATGCCGAAGATGTCCGCCATTTCGTCATCGAAAAGCGCCGCGGGCCTGGCGCGCGCCGGCCTGCTCGCCCTGATGCTGCCGGTCGCCGGCTGCGTGACGAGCGGCAGCGACCGCATCGTCGCAACCTCGGTCACGCCGGAGGACCCTCGACTGCGCCACCCAATCGCGCTCGTCGAGGCGCCGAGCTCGCTCGACGTGTTCGTTGCCGGACCGCCGGGCCAGCTCGATATCCGCACGGCCGACCAGATCCGCGAATTCGCCGCCGTCGCCAGGCAGACCGAGCTCACGCCGATCGCAGTGCTGCTGCCGCGAGGCTCCCGGCATGATTGGCTGGCGCGTGCGGCAGTTCCTGCCATCCGCCGCGCACTCGTGGAAGGCGGCGCCAGGGGCTATGTCAACGTCGGGACCTACCCGGTCTTCGATCCTGCGCTGGCCGCGCCGGTCCGACTGACCTTCGAGGCCGTCAAGGCCAAGGTCGCGACACAATGCGGGCAGTGGCCGCGCGACCTCGCTTCCGGTTCGAGCATCGACGGCTGGGAAAACCGGCCGTATTGGAACTACGGCTGCGCCGCGCAGAGCAATTTTGCAGCGCAGGTCGCCGACCCCCGCGATCTTGTCGAGCCGCGGCCGGAGACCCCGAGCGATGTCGAAATGCGCATGCGCGCCATCGGCAACGTGCGCAAGGGAACCGATCCGGGCACGACCTGGACCATCCGGAATTCGAATCTCGGCGCGGCTGGAGGCTGATTGATGCAGGGCGGATCCGATACGGCAAAAGCCGGGGCGCCGGCGGGCGACGCCCATGTCGACGCGGTCATAGCGCCCGTTCCGCGCATCTCGATCCAGGCGTTCTGCGAAAGCCCGGAGATCGCGGCAATCATACAGGAGGCCGTGAGCGACCGGCGCATGGACAAGGCCCATGTGAAGGTTCACATGGGCGGCGCTCCGGCGGCGGTGGAAGCCTATCGCTCGGCGCCGACGCCCAACGTCATCGTCATCGAATCGGCGGGCGAGCGCAACACGCTGCTGCACAGTCTTGATGCTCTCGCCGAGTTCTGCGACGCCGGAACAAGGGTCATCGTCTGCGGAAAGATCAACGACATCTTGCTCTACCGCGCGCTCATTGCGCGAGGCGTGAGCGAATATCTCGTCAGCCCATTCAATGTCCTCGATTTCATCCGCTCCGTCTCGCACCTTTATTCTTCGCCAGGATCGGCGCCGGTCGGCCGTACCATCGCGGTGATGGGTGCAAAGGGCGGGGTCGGCGCCTCCACGATCGCGCACAACCTTGCCTGGGCGATCGCCAACGGGCACGAAGCCTCAACCGTGATTGTCGATCTCGATCTCGGCTTCGGCACCGCCGGGCTCGACTTCAACCAGGATCCGCCGCAAGGCATCGCCGATGCGGTGTTCGCGCCCGAGCGCCTCGACATCAACTTCGTCGACCGGCTCTTGTCGAAGTGCACGGAGAATCTGAGCCTGCTTGCCGCTCCGGCGACCCTCGACCGCATGTACGACTTCGGCGAGAACGCCTTCGACGGGCTCATCGACGTGCTGCGCACGTCCGTGCCGTGGATCGTGCTCGACGTGCCGCACGTCTGGACGGCCTGGACACGCCGTCTGGTGATCGGCGCCGACGATCTCGTCATCGTCGCAACCCCCGATCTCGCCAACCTGCGCAACGCCAAGAACATGCTGGACACGCTTCGCTCCGGGCGTCCCAATGACGGCCGTCCGAAGCTCATTCTCAATGGCGCCGGCCTGTTGAAGCGCCCGGAGATCTCGACGGCTGATTTTGCCAAGGCGGTCGAGCTCGAACCCACCGCAGTCATCCCGTTCGATGCCAAGCTGTTCGGGACGGCGGCCAACAACGGCCAGATGATTGCGGAGGTCGAGTCCAACAGCAAGATCGCGGAACTGCTCGGCGAGCTCGCTCAGGCGGTCACCGGACGCACCGAAGTGCGCAAGTCGAAACGTACGTTGTTCCACCCGCTCGTCTCGAAACTCGTTCGTAAGAAGGCATGAGCGAGGATGGGCGCTGGAACGATGTCCACCGGGCGGGCTGGCAAAGGGTCTGTGGGAGAATGAGGATCGATGTTCGGTAAGCGTTCACAGTCACAGGACAATGCGCCTCCCGGCGGCGCACTGACGATTGCGCCCGCGCCGATGGCACAGCCGCGCGGCCTGGCGCCGGCGCCGGCGCCGGCGGTTCCCGTCCGCGGACCGCAAGTGGCGATGCCGGAAACCCCGCGGTCCGAGGAATATTACGTCACCAAGAGCATGATCTTCGGCGCGCTGATCGAGGCCATCGATCTTGCCCAGCTTGCCAAGCTCGATCCGGAGAATGCGCGCGAAGAAATTCGCGACATCGTCAACGAGATCATCTCGATCAAGAACCTCGTCATGTCGATTGCCGAGCAGGAGGAACTGCTCGACGACATCTGCAACGACGTTCTCGGGTTTGGTCCGCTGGAGCCCCTGCTGGCGCGCGACGACATCGCCGACATCATGGTCAACGGCCCTCATAAAACGTACATCGAGGTCGCCGGCAAGATTCAGCTCACCAACATCCGGTTCCGCGACAGCGCGCAACTGATGAACATCTGTCAGCGCATCGTCAGCCAGGTCGGGCGTCGGGTCGATGAAGCCTCGCCTATCTGCGATGCCCGTCTGCCCGATGGATCGCGCGTCAACGTGATCGCTCCGCCGCTGTCGATCGACGGCGCCTCGCTCACCATCCGCAAGTTCAAGAAGGACAAGCTGACCCTTGACCAGCTGATGCGCTTTGGCGCGATCTCTGCGGAGGGCGGCGAAATCCTGAAGATCATCGGCCGCGTGCGCTGCAACGTCGTGATCTCCGGCGGCACGGGCTCGGGGAAGACCACCTTGCTCAACTGCCTGACCAACTACATCGATCACGACGAGCGCATCATCACCTGCGAAGACGCGGCCGAGCTGCAGCTGCAGCAGCCTCATACCGTGCGCCTCGAGACGCGTCCGCCGAACCTCGAAGGTTCCGGCGCCATCACGATGCGCGATCTCGTCAGGAACTGCCTGCGCATGCGGCCTGAACGGATCATCGTCGGCGAGGTGCGCGGCCCGGAGGCCTTCGATCTCCTGCAGGCAATGAACACCGGTCACGACGGTTCGATGGGCACGCTGCACGCCAACTCCCCGCGCGAAGCGATCAGCCGTCTCGAATCGATGATCACCATGGGCGGCTTTACGCTGCCGCCAAAGACGATCCGCGAGATGATCGTGTCCTCGATCGACGTGATCATCCAGGCCGCGCGCCTGCGCGACGGGTCGCGCCGCATCACCCACATCACCGAGGTGCTCGGGATGGAAGGCGACGTGATCATCACCCAGGATCTCTTCGTCTACGACATCCTCGGCGAGGATGCGCAAGGCAAGCTCAAGGGCCGCCATCGATCGACCGGCATCGGCCGGCCCCGTTTCTGGGAGCGCGCGCGCTACTACAACGAGGAGGAACGGCTCGCTGCGGCGCTCGATGCCTCGGAGATCAAGGAGCGGGCGGCCGCGCGCTGAGCGCAGTCGGCCAAAGGGGTGCGCCGATGGATACGAACGTGCTGATGTTTGGAGGCCTCGTCATGCTGGCGGCAGGCGGGGTGTTCTACGCATTCGTCTATCCGCTGCTCTCGGGTGAGGCCAAAGCCGAGAAACGTCAGGCCGTGATCGGGCAACCGTCGACGCGGCGTTCCAACGTCCGCGTGGTCGACGCGACGCAGCGCCGCAAGCAGATTGCCGACAGTCTCAAGGAGCTCGATGCCCGCAACAGGACCAAGAAAATCTCGCTGGAGGGACGCCTGGCGCAAGCCGGCCTCACCATCACGCGCGCGCAGTTCTACATGTTCTGCGCGGCCGGCGCCGTCGGCGTCGCCGGGGCAATCTTCTATGCCACCGGCAACCCCCTGATGGCTCTTCCCGGCCTCCTGATCGGAGGCTTCGGCATCCCGGTGTGGGTGGTGAGCTTCCTGCGCAAGCGCCGCATCGCCAAGTTCATCGATGAATTCCCGAATGCCGTCGACGTGATCGTACGCGGCATCAAGTCGGGCCTGCCGCTCGCCGACTGCATTCGGATCATCGCCTCGGAGGCGGCCGAGCCGGTCAAGGGTGAATTTCGCCACATCGTCGAATCCCAGACGCTTGGCCTTTCGGTCGCCGAGGCGGTCGAGCGGATGGTTGAGCGCGTCCCAGTCACCGAATCGAACTTCTTTTCCATCGTCATCACCATTCAGCAGAAGTCTGGCGGCAGCCTGGCCGAATCGCTCGGCAACCTCTCGCGCGTCCTGCGCGAGCGCAAGAAGATGAAGGGCAAGATCTCCGCGATGTCCATGGAGGCCAAGGCCTCGGCCGCCATCATTGGCGCATTGCCGTTCATCGTTGCCATTCTCGTCTATTTCTCGAGCCCCCATTACATGGAACTTCTGTGGATCACCACGACCGGCAAGCTGGTGATGGGCGTGTGCGGCTTCTGGATGCTGATCGGCGTCTTCGTGATGCGGCGAATGATCAGCTTCGATATCTGAGGAGCAGGCGATGCTCGACATTATCTACGAGAAGCTCACCGACCCGCAGTTCACGATCGGCTTGCTCGTCGCGGTCGCCGCAGCCGCGACGGTTCTCACCGTCGCAATGCCGTTCCTGGAGACCGACACGCTCGGGCGCCGCATGAGGGCGGTCTCGACCGAGCGCGATCGCATCAGGACGCGGGAAAGGGAGAGGCTTGCCAAGGCCAACAGCAAAGTAAGCCTGCGCCAGGAGCCCAAGGCCTTCATGAAGCGGATTGTCGAGAGCTTCAATCTCTCGAAATGGCTTGGCACCGAAAAGGCCAAATTGCAGCTTGCCATGGCGGGCTATCGGGGGGCGCAGGCCGAGGTGACCTTCCTGTTCTTTCGCCTGGTGACGCCGATCGCCTTGTTCTGCATCGCGCTGTTCTACATTTTCATCGTTCTTCGGTGGGATCAGCCGACGATCATCCGGCTCGGCGCTGCGGTCGCGGCAGCCTACGTCGGCATCAAGGCGCCCGAGGTGTTCCTGTCCAACATCATCCAGAAGCGCCAGTTCTCCATGGGCCGCGCCTATCCGAACGCGCTCGACCTTCTGCTCATCTGCGTCGAATCCGGCATGTCGATCGAGCACGCCTTGCGCAAGGTCAGCCAGGAGATCGGCTCCGAATCGGTGCCGCTCGCCGAAGAGCTCACTCTGACCACCGCCGAACTCTCCTACCTGCCCGACCGGCGCATGGCCTTCGAAAATCTCTCCAACCGGACGGGACTGGAATCGATCAAGTCGATCTCGACGGCCCTCGTTCAGTCGGAGAGGTATGGCACGCCGGTGGGAACGGCGCTACGCGTGCTCGCGCAAGAGAGCCGCGACCAGCGCATGATCGCGGCCGAAAAGAAGGCAGCCGCCCTGCCGCCCAAGCTCACTGTACCGATGATTCTGTTCTTCCTACCGGTGTTGTTTGCAGTGATTCTGACACCGGCAATGATCCAGATCTTCCACTGGACTTGACATCCACGTCATCCCGGCCGGAGCGAAGCGGAGAGCCGGGATCCGGCACCGCGTTCGCGCTTCGCGCTTCCGGAATGACAATGATTGGTCCTTGCCCCTATTGGGCCGGCGTTTCTGCCGCCGCAGCCTTGGGCAGCCGCGGCTCGGTCGCGCGGCTCTTCGCATCCATTTTGCGGATCTCTTTCCAGGTGTCAGACTGGGCGATCATCTCGCGAATCGCAATGACGTTGGCTGCGGCCTCCTTCGGCGGCAGATCGCGCTCGGAGACCTGCTCGGCCTCGTCGAATTTGCCTTGAAGGGCAAGTACCAGGGCGAGATCCTGCCGCACGCGCACGTCCGCCCGCGGGTCGGAGGTGGCCTGCCGCAGGGTCTTTTCGGCTTCGGGCAGCCGCTTCTGCAGGGCATAGGAGAGGCCGAGATTGGCAAGCACGGTAGGCTCGCCCGGCACGATCTTCAGCGCAGCCGAATAGAATCCCTGCGCGCGGTCGAACTCGCCCATCTGATCGGCAACCGTTCCTTCCGCCGAGAGGATCGTCCAATCGGGCCGCTCCGGCGTATGCGCCCGGGACAGAACCTCCGAGGCTTCCGGAAAGCGCCCGACATCGGACAGAGACTTGCCATATGCACCGAGGAGGGCGGTATCGCGCGGGTTTTTGATCGCGCCCGCCTGCAATACGGCGACCGCCTCATTGTAACGCGAGAGGGCCCGCAAGGCGCGTCCATAGTTGAGCGAAGCCGTGCGGTCGCCCGGGTTTGCCTCGAACTTGCGCCCCCATTCGTCGGCGTAGCTGCGCAGGGCCGCATCGCCGCGCGGAAGTTCGCTCGACGCAGGGCTCGTTGATCCTGTCACGTCACCGACGCTGACGCAGCCGCCGAGCGCCAGAGCAAGCCCGAGCGCCGCGACGAGCGCCCTCCCGCCCGGACGTTGCCGCTCCGATCGGTTGGTCCTGGTCGAATGCCGAGCGAGAACGGCTGATCGAGCCGAAGCCATGCGGTGCACTCCCCGAGCGGACGCCACGCGCCCTTGCATCGATCAGCAATAAACCGTTAACCCTAACACAAGGTAAACAACGGGGCGGGCCTGATCGCGCGCCATGAGCAGCGCAGAATGCCCTGCCGTATGGCACTCGCGGGGGCTTCTCATGTCGCTACGTTTTGCCGCCGCGTCGGCTGCAGCAATACCCATCTGGTTCGTTCATCGCGAGAGTTGGCCGGCAATCCGCGACGGATTGCCGGCGGCCGCCGCAGCATTCGCCGCCGCGTCAGGCTTCGAGCCGACCGCAGGCCAACACGCGGTCCTGCCAGACGCAAGCGGCGGCATTGCCGCCGTCGTGGCAGCGATCGAGGCGCCCGATGCCCGCCACCGCGACCCATTCCTGCCAGGCAAGCTTGCGAACCTGCTGCCCGCCGCCACCTATCGCTTCGCCAACGAGCCACATGAGACGTCGCTCGCGGCCCTGGGGTGGCTCCTCGCCGGCTATCGCTTCAACCGGTACAAAACCTCCGGCACGAACCTTCCGGCATTGATCGCCCCTGCAGGTATCGACGTGGCGCGGATCGAGCGCATTGCCCGCAGCACGGCGCTCGCCCGCGACCTCGTCAACACGCCCGCCAACGACCTCGGACCGGCCGCGCTCGAAGCTCAGGCCCTCGCCGTCGCCCAGCGCTACGGCGCCGCCGCGACCGTGGTTCGCGGCAATGCGCTCGTGACCGGAAATCTTCCTCTCATCTACGCAGTCGGCAAGGCTTCCGCCGAGCCGCCCTGCCTCGTCGACTTCATCTGGGGGGATCCGACCACCCCCAAGGTCACGCTGGTCGGCAAGGGCGTGTGCTTCGATACCGGCGGCCTCGACATCAAGCCCGAAAGCGCCATGGCACTGATGAAGAAGGACATGGGAGGGGCGGCGACCGCGCTTGCGGCGGCCGACGCGATCATGGACGCCGGCGTCAAGGTGCGGTTGCGGGTGCTGCTGCCCATCGTCGAGAACGCCATCTCCGGGACCGCCTTCCGCCCGGGCGACGTGTATCCAAGCCGTAAGGGCCTGACGGTCGAGATCGGCAACACGGATGCGGAAGGCCGCCTCATCCTCGCCGACGCCTTGGCTCTTGCCGACGAGGAAAAGCCCGATCTCCTGTTCGACTTTGCAACCCTCACCGGCGCGGCGCGTGTCGCGCTCGGGCCTGACATTCCGCCCTTCTACACAGGCGAGGATGCCCTCGCCGAGGCAATCGCCCGTCATTCGAGGCGGATGAACGATCCGGTCTGGCGCATGCCACTCTGGGATCCCTACGATGCGCTGCTCGACGGCAAGATTGCCAATCTCAACAATATCTCCGGCGGCCCCTTCGCCGGATCGATCACTGCCGCGCTGTTTCTGCGCCGCTTCGTCGAGGCGGCGACCGCCTGGGCGCACTTCGACATCTTCGCCTGGAATCCAAAGTCGATGCCGGGCCGTCCGGAGGGCGGCGAAGCGCAGGCATCCCGCCTCGTCTACGATCTCATCGAGGCGCGCTACGGCGTCTGAGGTCTTGCCCGCCCTCGCGCGAGCGATTAAAACGGCTCCGAAACGAAGAGCCGGGATGGGCGTCGAGATCAAACCTGCGCAGGCCTTGCGGCTGCTCCACGACATCGCATGCGGCCTGACGCACGATGAAAAGCCGGCGAACGCGCCCGATTTCACATTGCGGCAGATGATCATCCTGCTGACGGTCTATCTGGAACCGCCGCCCCACACCGTACGTGGCCTTGCCAGGAAACTCGGCGTAACCAAGCCGGTCATCACGCGGGCGCTGAACGCGATGGGGCGGCAGAAGCTCGTCGATCGGCGGCGCGATCTCACCGATCGACGCAACGTCATCGTGCGGCGTACCGTCGGGGGCGCCCTCTATGTCGAGGGCCTGGGCGACATGATCGTCGCCCAGGCGGCCGGACTGTCGAACGCATGAACGACCCGGAAATCCTCGATCCGCGGCGCACGCCGGCGCGCCGGGACCTTGCCGCGACCTCTCTTGAGGGAGAGCTTGCCGCGGCGCGCTTCGTGGAGGGCCGCAAGATGCAGGTAAGGGAGCCGGCGCTGCCATTGCGGCGCGATCCCGCCGGCGATGCCCCGCTCCTCACGGAAGCCCTGCATGGCGAGATCGTCACGATCTATGACGAGGAGGAGGGCTGGGCCTGGGGACAGCTCGACGCGGACGGCTATGTCGGGTTCCTGCCTGCCGAGGGGCTCGACGCGACGGTGACGGCACCGACCCACCGCGTCGCGACACTGCGGACCTTCATCTATCCCGGCCCGGACATCAAGTTGCCGATCATGGCGGCGCTGTCGCTCGGGGCCGAGGTCTGCATGACGCATTCCCTGGGCAGTTTCGCTGGCACCGCGGGCGGCTTCATCTGGGCGGCCCATCTGGCGCCCGTCGGCTCGGTCGAGCCGGATTTCGTCGCGGTCGCCGAGCGCTTTCTCGGCGTGCCGTATCTGTGGGGTGGCAAGACGAGCCTCGGCCTCGACTGCTCCGGCCTGGTGCAGGTGTCGCTTGCCGCATCGGGCATTGCGGCGCCACGCGACAGCGACATGCAGGAACGCGAGGTCGGCAACGCGCTGGCGGTTGGCGACGGCCTCGCCGGACTGCAGCGCGGCCATCTCGTCTTCTGGAAGGGGCACGTCGGCATCATGCGCGATGCCGGGACGCTCCTTCATGCAAGCGGCCACCACATGATGGTGGTGTCGGAGCCGCTGCGAACCGCGCGCGACAGGATTCTGGCGCAAGGGTATGGGCCGCCGACGTCGGCACGACGGCTCTGAAGAAGAGACGGCGCCGCGATGGCGCCGCCCGTCAGCGGGGCCACTCCCGCCAGCCCCACTTCTCGGCGAGGCGAAGGCAGCCGCGCCAGCCCTCGACGGTGCCCGTCGTCGAAGCGCCGCGCAGCGACGCGGCTGCTGCGGCATGGGCAAGCGCCAGCGCCTCGGCAATGCCCCAGTCCTCGTGCCAGCCATAGAGCATGCCGGCCGCGAAGGCATCGCCTGCACCATTGGCCCCGACGACCTCGGCTTCCGGCACGCCGACGGAAGGACGCCGGGTCATGCTGCCGTCGCGCTCCGCAACCAGGGCGCCGGACGGAAAGTGCACGGCCACGAGATGCATGGCGCCGGCCGCCAGCACCTGCCTCGCAGCCTCCTCGCATGCGGCGATGTCGGTCCGGTCGTCCCGCACCGTCGCCCGGCCCGCGATGGCGCCGATCTCAGCGTCATTGACGATGAGCAGATCAAGATGCGGCAGGCAGGGCCTGACGAGCGCGGCTATGCGCTCGGGTGCAATGCTGCAGAGCTCTAGATTGGTCGCAAGTCCCGCAGCCCGGGCCTGCTTCAAGACGCTGACCCAGCCGCTCGCATTGCCCGTCGAGGGCGCGTCCATGAGCTTGTGAATGCCCGGAAGGCCGAGATCGAGAATCCGGGCATTCGTTGCCCCGAAATTGAAGTGCTCGGGCGCCAGCAGGGCCGCGGCACCCGGATTGTAGATGTGCGTGCGGCGCCCGGATCGCCGCGATGCATAGGCGTCGGTGTAGTGGGTCGGGGCTCGGTCGGTGACCGCCAGCTGCGCGCAGTCGATGCCATGGGCGCTCGCCTCGGCGCGCAGCAGGCGGCCATCCGCGTCGTCGCCGACGAGGCCGATGGTCTCGACGGGCAGCGCCGGATCGAGCTTCCTGATGTCGATTGCGAGGTTGCAGGCGGAGCCGCCGCCGCGGGCCTCTTCGCTCAGGACCTCGGAGACGGCATCTTCAGGCGGCCAGAAATCGACGATCTTGTTGCGGTCGAGACACCACGTGCCGCCCGTGATGATGCCTCGGCGCCCGGCCATCGGCCCTAGCCCGTCGTTGCCATGAAACCGATCCTTGTCATCCCGGAGGCCGCTCTTGCGGCTATCCGGGATCCGGCGCCGGATCCCGGCTCTCCGCTTCGCTCCGGCCGGGATGACTGCAACAGGATTCGAACCACGGAACGCTCACCTAGCCGGCCTTCAGCGCCGCCTCGGTGACCGAAAGATCATCCTCGAGCGGGCGCGCCGGCTGGATGTTCTGCTTCTGCAGGTCGCCATGATAGGCCTTGACCGCCTCCGGCGGCGCGAGGGCGCCGTCGACGACCTGCCGCATCAGCCTGACGATCGCCAGCGGATCCTCGGCAAGATTGATCTTGCGGCCGAAGAGGGCCACCCGCGCCCCATATCGTTCGGCCTGATGCAACAGCTCGAACGTGTCGCGCGTCGTCCCGGCGCTGCCGCCGAGAACGCCGACGATCAGGCTTGGATCGAACGAGGCGAGTTCGTCGAGGGCCTTCGGGCCATTGTAGGCGATCTTCAGGAATTGCGGGCGATCGGCTTTCATCACGCCGGCGAGACAGCGCAGGATGCAGTCGTTCACGTAGTGGGGAACAAGCGCCGGCTCGATCCCCGTGGGAACGTTGGGGTTGAATACTTCGAGGAAATAGCGAAAGCCGTGCGCGGCGGCGTCGGCGCGGAAGGCGGCAAAGGCTTCGAGCGATGCGACATCGGCATCGATGTCGTTGTTGAACGTGACCGAGTAGAGGCCGAGATCGGTGCCCGTGACCGGCGCGCCGGGCGAGGGCGCGGCGGTGCCGTGCATGACCCGGGCGAGGTTTGCCGAGCGGAACGGGCGCGAGGGGTGGGTGTGGTAGGCGCCGCCGCGCACCCGCCAGATGTCGGTCGTGTCGTTGGCGCGAATGGCCGGCTGGACGGCGCTGTTCTCGAAGGTGCCGCTCTCGATGAGGAGCTCCAGGTTGGAGGCCGAGACCAGCATGACGTCGAGAATGTCCTGCCGCACGACGGCCCGGATCTGGTCGAGAAATTCCTGGCGGGTGCGGTAGCGGGTCCAGCTGCCGTCCGCCTGGCGCTTGGGCCCGCACGAGGTGAGGCTCGGCCCCATGTCGCCGTCCTTGGCGTCGGCGATGATGAAATCGGCGCGGCTGTAGCGGCCCGCCCGGATGCGGGCGAGCTTTTCGTCGAGACGCTTCACGTGATCTGCCCTCAGCGCTGCGGCCTCGTGGAGGCCGCCTGATTTTCCGCTTCCTCCATGGGGCATTTTGGCCGAGAGGACAATGCGGTGTTGCGACGATTGACTGGCAGGCGAGGCTACGGTGAGACCCCATCATGTCCCCGCAACCCGCCCGGCTGCCGGCCCGGGCTCGCTTTTCTTGGCACGGCGGAATTGTGGCCGGGTCCGGCCTTCGTCTGTCAAGGACGCGGCTTCGCCGCGCCGCCTGCAGTGGTGGGCCGCGGGCCCATCCTTGACAGGCGAAACCGACCCGGCACGCTCACCGCCGTTCCAGAAAAGACGCGCTGCGCAAGGCGGGCTGCGCAGAAAGAGAAATCGGCAAAAACGGTCGTGTCACCGTAATTCCCCTCG
>JAFAME010000239.1 GCA_019233695.1 Methylobacteriaceae bacterium | reverse complement strand
GGCCAGCCCTGGACCTCCATGCCGAGGTGCAGGCCCATCTGCGCCAGCACCTCCTTGATCTCGTTGAGCGACTTGCGGCCGAAGTTCGGCGTGCGCAGCATCTCGCCCTCGGTCTTCTGGATCAGATCGCCGATGTAGGTGATGTTGTCGTTCTTGAGGCAGTTGGCGGAGCGCACCGACAGCTCGAGCTCGTCGACCTTCTTGAGCAGCGCCGGGTTGAAGGCGAGCTCGGGGATCACGTGCGCCGCCTCCTCGCGGCGCGGCTCCTCGAAATTGACGAATACGTTGAGCTGGTCCTGCAGGATGCGCGCTGCATAGGCGATGGCGTCCTCGGCGCTGACGCCGCCGTTCGTCTCGACCGTCATGGTCAGCTTGTCGTAGTCGAGAATCTGTCCAGCGCGGGTGTTCTCGACACGGTAGCTCACCTTGCGGACCGGCGAATAGAGGCTGTCGATCGGAATGAGGCCGATGGGCGCGTCCTCGGAGCGATTGCGGTCGGCGGGCACGTAGCCCTTCCCGGTGTTGACCGTGAACTCCATGCGGATCTCGGCGCCCTCATCGAGCGTGCAGATCACGAGAGCCGGGTTGAGGATCTGAACGTCCCCGGTCACGCCGATGTCGGCGGCCGTGACCTGGCCGGGGCCGTGCTTCTTCAGGACCATGCGCTTGGGGCCATCGCCCTGCATCTTGATGGCGATATCCTTCACGTTGAGAACGATGTCGGTCACGTCCTCGCGCACCCCGGGGATCGAGGAGAATTCGTGCAACACACCGTCAATGTGCAAGGACGTCACCGCGGCGCCCTGGAGAGATGACAGAAGGATGCGCCGCAAGGCATTGCCGAGGGTTTGTCCGAAGCCGCGCTCCAGCGGTTCGGCGACGACGGTCGCAATGCGCTTGGGGTCATCGCCCTGGGCGATTTCGAGCTTGTTCGGCTTGATCAGCCCTTGCCAATTCTTCTGAATCACAATGGCACCTTTCATCGATGCGGCCGCCCGGCGAGGCTTCGCCTGGCGGCTCGAACAGAAACCGGACAGCGGCTCGTTGGCGCCACGAGCCGCGGCACTCGATCTAGACGCGGCGGCGCTTGCGCGGCCTGCACCCGTTGTGCGGGATCGGTGTGACGTCGCGGATCGAGGTGACGGTGAAGCCCGCCGCCTGCAGTGCGCGCAGGGCCGATTCGCGCCCGGAGCCGGGACCGCAAACCTCCACTTCAAGCGTGCGCACGCCGTGCTCGGAGGCCTTTCGGGCCGCATCCTCGGCCGCCATCTGCGCTGCAAACGGCGTCGACTTTCGCGAGCCCTTGAATCCCATCGTGCCGGCCGAAGACCACGAGATCGTGTTCCCCTGGGCGTCGGTGATGGTGATCATCGTGTTGTTGAACGTCGAGTTCACGTGCGCGACGCCCGATGCGATGTTCTTGCGTTCGCGACGGCGAACGCGGGTGGGTTCCTTTGCCATGCAGGTCCTTCAGACGCGCCCGTCATTCCAGGCGCTCGGGAGATGCGCTTGCGCGCGGTTGGTTGACGTTCTCGCTCGGGCGCGCCCTACTTCTTCTTGCCGGCGATCGGCTTCGACTTGCCCTTGCGGGTGCGTGCATTGGTATGCGTACGCTGGCCACGCACCGGCAGGCCACGGCGATGGCGCAGGCCCCGATAGGAGCCCAGATCCATGAGCCGCTTGATGTTCATGGCCACTTCGCGCCGCAGATCGCCCTCGACCATGTAGTCGCGGTCGATCGTCTCGCGGATCTGGATGACCTCGGCATCGGTCAGTTGCGCCACCCGCCGTTCCGAGGGGATGTTCACCTTCTCACAGATCTCGGAGGCGCGCTTGGCGCCGATGCCGTAGATATACTGAAGCGCGATCACGACGCGCTTGTTCGTAGGGATATTGACGCCTGCGATACGGGCCACGTTGATCTCCATGTCGGGGCGCCCGCGGCAAGCCGTCGGCGCTGCAAAAGCCCGCGTCCGGTGGAGGCCGGCCCTTGCGGGCGCTCACGTAATGAATTGCCGCATCCTTCAAATGAAGGGCGCACGCAATCGCAATGTTGAGAGCGAAAGCGCTATTTAGTGGGTCATAAGAGCTTCGTCAACCCAGGTCAGGGCGGAGGGGGGAGGCAAAGGCGGCAAGACAATCGGCGACCTGCGCTATCTGAGAAGCGCTGCGACAACGCTGCCGAGATCGAATCGCCCGCGTCGAAGGTCATGACCTGCGCCTTCGACCGGAATGATCCGCGTCGGACCGGGAATTGCCGTGATCGCCAGCTGCAATTCCTCGAGCGTTCCGAACGAATCCCTGGTTCCATGAACGAACACGGCCGGTATGCGCAGTCGAGGAAAATGCGCGGTGCGCAATTGTTCCGGCTTTCCGGGCGGATGCAGCGGGTAGGAAAACAGCAGCAATCCTGCTGCGACATCAGGCTCGTCCGCCGCCAGCATGGTGGCCTGACGACCACCGTAGGAATGTCCGCCGAGGTAGATGCTGCCGTGCGCGGTCTCCCGCAGCGTTTCGACCGCAGCGCGCAAACCGGCGCGATCACCCGCTCCCGTCGCCGGCGAGGGGGGACCCGACGCCCGCCGCTGTCGGAACGGCAGATCGCAACGCAACACCCACACGCCTGCAGCACTGAATTGCCTGGCAACTTCAACCAGCATCGGGGCGTTGCAATTGCCGCCGGCGCCATGCGTCAGCACCAAGCCCCTGCCCGAGCGCCCCTCCGGCGCGTGGAGGAACCCGCGAACACCGGGCGTCTCGATTTTTGTGACGCTCGTCATATCACGCCACCCATGCGGCAGCCCTCAGAAGGGCGTTCGCGCGAGCGGACCTCCGCCCCGGGCTCGCGCTCCCCGAACTGCGCAAATGGACGGCCGGCCCGCGACACACTATTTGGTACGGCGCGCCCGCGCTGGCGCAGCTTCCGCGGGAGCCTTTTCCATTCCGGCTCTTGTTTTCGAGGGCGCCTTGGGCTTCGGCGCCGGCGCGACGCTTGCAGCAGGCTTCGGAATCGCTTTCGCCGCCTTCGTACCGGCCCCTCCCTCGGCCGCGATGCTCTTTCGCAGCGCGTCCATGATGCTGATCACATTGGTCGGACGGGAGGGCGCTTCGACGACTTTGGCGGGTTGTCCCGCCTGCTTGCTGCGCATCAGCTCGACGACCGCATCTTCATAGCGGTCGGCGAATTGCGCCGGTTCGAAATGCCCAGCCTTGCGCTGGATGATGACGTGGGCGAGATCCTTCATCTCGGCGGGCAGTTCGAGATCGGGAATTTCTTCGAAATAGGGCTGCTCCCCGCGGACTTCGTACGCGTAGCGCAACACGGTACCGAGAAGGCCCTTGCCGAGCGGCTCGAGCATGATGATGCGCTCGCGCCGCGCGATGACGACGCGGCCGAGCCCCACGACCTTCTCGTCGCGCATCGCGTCCCGAATGATGGCAAACGCCTCCTCGGCCACCCGCTCGCTTGGAGCAAGGTAGTAAGGCGCATCGAGGTAGCGAGGATCGATCTCGGATCGCGGCACGAACTTCTCGATCTCGATCGTGTGGGTACTCTCGATCTGGATCTTGTCGAGATCCTCGTCTTCGACCAGCATGTAGGTGTTTTTCGCGACGGCATAGCCTTTCGCCTGATCGTCGCTCTCGACGACTTCGCCGGTCTCCGAATCGATGAACTGGCGTTTGACCTTGTTTCCTGTCTTGCGGTTGATCGTGCTGAACGAGACCCGAGAAGAGGAACTCGAAGCGGGATAGAGATTGACCGCGCACGACACAAGGGACAGCTTGAGATAGCCCTTCCAGTTCGCCCGAGGCGCCATGGTGTACACTCCACCGTACAGCTAACCGCGAATTGTGCGCGGTAAACGTTGAATTCTTTCTAAGGAGAGAGAATGCCGCTTGCGGGGGTTCGAGTCTATATTCATGGACGAATCCGCGGCCTCACGCAACGACGGGTGATGGGGCTGGTTGCCGCCGCGGGCGGGACTGTCACGCGCCGTGGCGCAAGCGCCGGCACGATCGCCATCGGTCACTCGACCGCGGCGGCGCTGTCGAATGAGGGAGAACTTGCCCTCGGCTTCGAGCCAATGGCGGGCGCGGATTTTCTCTCCGAAAATGCATTTCGCCGCTCGGTTGGCCTGTCGGCTGGGCGCGCCGACGAAAGCGGCACATATTCGTTCGGCGACCTCGAACGCCTGTCGGGCCTCTCGGCTCGGCAATTGCGATCTCTCCTGCACTACGATGTTCTGACCGGCACCGAGGGCCGTCTCGGCTATGGCGACCTCGTTGCCGCTCGCGCCGTAGCGCGCCTCCTCTCCTCGGGAGTGAGCTTCGGCAGGGTCGTTGCGGCGGCGCTCGCTCTCAATCACCGTGGCGCGAGCCTGTCGGGCGCGCGGCTCACGCAGGCGCCGTGGGGCGAGGTGCTGCAGGAAATTGAGGGGCAGTTTGCACGCCTCGACGGGCAGCTCCTGCTGCCGGTCAGCGGCGAAGACATCGTGGCTGACGAAGCATTTGCCAGCGCTGAACGCAGCGAAGACGCTGGCGACCTTGCCGCGGCGGAGCGGTGGTACGAGCTTGCCGGGCGACTCGACCGCACCGACGCCATCATCCCGTTCAATCTTGCCAATGTTCTCGATGCGAGGGGCAGATCGCGCGAGGCCGAGATGGCCTATCGCCAGGCCATCGGCCGCAATCCGCATTTTGCCGACGCCTGGTTCAACCTCGGCGTCCTGCAGGAGCGGGGCGGACGGAAGGAGGAGGCGCTGTCGAGCTATCGCGAATCGTTTCGGCTGGAGCCGGGATATGGCGATGCGATCCACAATGCGGCGGCGCTGCTCATGGATATGCGCCGCTTCGACGAGGCGCTGCCGCTCTGGGAGCGGATTGCCGCGGCATCGCCTGAAGGCGCACGCGAAGCCAAGCGCCTCGCGCACCTGTGCCGGCTGCAGATACGCGCGGCCAGCGTCCGGCGCTGAGCGGGCGATCCCGAAGAGGGACCTATTTCGACGGGCGCCGCGGCCGCCGGACCGCTGCATTCGGCAGCTTCTGCCGGATCTCAGGGAGCTCGGCCCAGGGATCCTGTTTCAAGTTCCTAAGGCGCCGGCCGATGTTGTCGACGCGGTAATGATCCGATCTGACGGCTTCCGACAGCTCATCCCAGTCAAGCGGGGTGGACACCGCGGCGCCCGGCCGCGCCCTCGTCGAATAGGCGCCGACGGCGGTCGCGCCCCTCTTGTTGCGGAAATAATCCAGGAAGATGTGACCCTTGCGTACGCGCTTGGCCATGTTGGTGACGTATTGCTGCGGGCTGTCGGCTGCCATTGCCTCGACGAGGTCCCGGCAGAACGCCTCGGCCGGCGCCCACTCGAGCGAGGGTGACAGCGGGATGATGACGTGGAGCCCCTTGCCGCCGGTCGTCTTGACGAAGCTTTCAAGGCCAAGGTCAAGCAGGCGACGGCGAACCTCCCGGCCGCCCTCGACGACAGCGCTCCACGGAACGTCGTCGCCCGGGTCGAGATCAATGATCAGGCGATCCGGGCGTTCGAGATCGACCATTGTGGCGCCCCACGGGTGAATCTCGAGGACGCTGCCCTGAACCAGCTCCATGAGCCCGTCGAGATCGTCGATGGCAAGCATCGGCTGCTCGGCTCCCACGTCGACGCGCCTGATCCCCTTGGTCAACCCTGCCCAGGGGTGTTTGGCGAAGAAGCATTGGGCAGCAATGCCATTGGGACAGCGGACAAGGCTCAGAGGACGATCGAGGAGATGCGGCAGAATCCAATCGGCAATCTCGGCGTAGAAATCGGCAAGCCCCCGCTTGGTGATGCCCTCCTCGGGCCACAAGACGCGGTCCGGGTGGGTGAGACGGGCGACTGTCGGTTCGGGCGCCTTGGGCATCGGAAACGCATCCTCCAGCGCGATGTCGAGCGGGCGCATGTCCTCGCGGAGCCCCTGATAGGTGGCGTGCTTCAGCACGCCGTCTTTTGACCAGCCACGATATTCGATTTCGGCGACGAGCTTGGGTTCCACCCAACGGACGTCCTTGTCGGCGCCTTCGATCGGCTGGCGCCGAAACGCGTGTTTTGGGATCCGCATCGCCTCGAGCACGGGAAGCAGGGCGTGGGCCTCCTCACCGCTGAGCCCCGAGCCGGCGCGACCGGCGTGCATCAGCCCGCCATCGTCGTAGTAGCCGAGAACGAGTGACCCCACGGCGCGGTTTATGGAACTCGAGGGGACATAGCCGATCACCACAAAATCCTGGCGCTGCACGCATTTCGACTTCAGCCAGTACTTGCCCCGTCCGGACCGGTAGGGCGCGTCGGCCCGTTTCGAGATGATCCCCTCGAGGCCGAGCCGACAGGCATGCTCCAGCATGGTGGCGCCGTCGATTGCCATGTAGTCGCTCAGGGCGATGCGTCCATTGAGCCTGGGCGAGAGCGCCTCTTTCAGCATCTGCTTGCGGTCGAGGAAGGACGCGCCGCGCAGATCGGTGCCTTCGAGGTAGAGAAGATCGACCACATAGTAGCGGAAGCGGTCCTGACGCTCGGCCTTCAGATCGGTGACGAGATAGTTGAAATTCGAGATCCCCGCCGCGTCCTCGACCACGATCTCGCCGTCGAGCATTGCAGAGCCGAGTTCCAGATCCTTCACGGCTGCGGCTATCGATGAGAAGCGATCGGTCCAGTCGAGGCCCGTGCGCGTCAAAAGTCTGACTTCCCCCCCATCGACCCTCGCCTGCATGCGATAGCCGTCGAACTTGATCTCATGCACCCAATGCGGACCGCTCGGCGGTTGCTCGCTGGCGCCCGCAAGAGCCGGCTCGACGAACAGCGGAAGCATGCCCTTGCGGGCGCCTCGGATCCGCGTCGGATCGGGCAGCGGGTCTTTTCTCGCCTTGACGATCTGCGCCCTGCCCTCATGATCGACGCGGACGTCATCGGCAGCGGCAAGGTCCTCGTTGCTGTGGCCCGAAAGAATGGACGTGGTTTCCTCAAGGACGACGTCCGGATCGGAGGCGCTCCGCTCGTATTCGTCCGAGGCCTTGATCAGCAGCCATTGCTCCTGCTTTTCACGCTCCCGCCGTTTCATGCGCACGAGGTGCCAGCGGCCCTTCAGCCGTTCGCCCTTCAATTCGAACTCGAGGTGGCCCTTGGCAATCGACTTTCGCGGATCATAGGTCGGCGTCCAAAGCCCGCGATCCCACACGATCATCGTGCCGCCGCCATACTCGCCCTTGGGGATGACGCCCTCGAAATCGAGGTATTTGAGCGGGTGGTCTTCGGTACGCACCGCCAGGCGCTTCTCGGTCGACACGTAGCTTGGGCCGTTCGGCACGGCCCAGCTCAGGAGGACGCCGTCAAGCTCCAGTCGCAGGTCGAAGTGCAGACGGCGGGCATCGTGTTTTTGAACGACGAACTGCCAGGCGGTCGCGCCGCCGAGATCGGCTTGCGGTTCGCTCGTGCGTTCGAAATCGCGCTTGCCTCGATAGCTCTGCAGCGGGTCGGAACTGGTCTTCGGACCCGGGGTCTCAGCAGGACGGCGCAATCAACCTGATCCCTGGCCATCGATATCGGCGCCGCGTTGCGGTTCGCCGCCGGCAATCGCTACCGGTTCACGCCCCGATTTTCAATTGTCAGGCTGCATCGCCTCAACACGTCAACGGCGCGCCCCTTGCCCCCCGCCTCGCGCCGCGCCACAGGAGCCATTGGCGGCGCCATTGTGCAATCTCGACAACGGTTCCGAACGGGTCGTACCGACGGTTCTCCATGGCCTGCAGATAGGGTTCCACCAGACAGAGCGGCAGGAACGCCGCGATGATGATCGGGGGCATGTTCACCATGCAGCCGCGCGCCGCCGAGAGATGCCGGCAGGCCACGGCGCGCATCTCGGCAAGGGCCGCGCGAACCGCCGGCGTGCCTCGTCGAGCCAGGATATCGTCGCGGCTCGCGCCGTGGCGCGCCAACAGGTCGAGGGGCATGTACACCTGACCACGCGAGGCGTGCCAGGGGAGCGCCCGCAACAGGCCGGCAATCGCATAGGCGACCCCTCCGTGGCCTGCCGCGTCGGCGGTGCCGCAGTCTCGGCCATCCGCCAGAATCAGCGAGCCGAGCTGGATCAACATCGATGACGTCTCGCCGCAATAGCCTTCAAGATCGCGCTCGGTCGGCATGGGGTCGTCATAAAGGTCGAACGTGCGCGCCTCGATCAGGTTCGTGAACGCAACGCGGGGCAGGCGGAAGCGGGCAATCGTGGCGATGATTGCTGCCGCGACCGGGTGGGCCCTCACGTCTCCCCGTGCCTCGCCTTCGAGGGCATCGCGCCACCACTGGAAGCGCACTTCGCCCGGCAGCGGATCGCTGACGATTTCGCGCACGCGCGCGATCTCGTGGTTGAAGGCGTAGAGCGCCTGCAGGTGAGGCCGCGCCTCGGCCGGAGCGAACAGACTTGCCAGCCACCTGTCTCGATCGCCGCGCCGGATCAGGCTCTCGCATTCCGCGTAAGCCCACGCCAAGGCATCGGTCGACACAGGGCCAAGCGCCACGCGACGGGATTTCCAGCCATCGGTTCTGCGAGACACATAGGCCGCCGGCTTGCGGCGGATAGCGCCTGCGGCAAATCAGTCCACGGCGAGAAGCGCCGCCGCGACGCGACGATCTTCGGCGAGCAGCACGTTGTAGGTGCT
>JAFAME010000231.1 GCA_019233695.1 Methylobacteriaceae bacterium | reverse complement strand
GCCGTTGACGGCTTTCGCCAGCCACGCAGCGATGCGCTGGCCCTCTTCGACGAAATCGGAGCCGATGAAGGTGACATAGTCTTCGCCGGGCTTGGCGAGAGCGTGATCGACGTCGCGGTCGATCAGGATGACCGGGATGCCGGCCTTCTTGGCATTGAGGATCGCCGGGACGAGCGGCTTGTCCTCGCGCGGCGGCAGGAAGATGACGTCGACCCCCTGGGCGATCATGCTGTTGACGTCGGAGACCTGCTTGGCCGCCGAACTGGCGGCGTCGGTGTAGACGAGCTGGTAGCCGAGCTTCTTGGCCTCGTCCTGCATGCTGGCCGTCTCGGCAAGCCGCCAAGGATTGTTGCTTTCGGTCTGGGCGAAGCCGACCTTGTAGGTGTCCTTCTTCTTCAGCGCAGGCAACGCGGCCCACGCCCCGCTCATCGACAACGCGGCAGCGCCAGCAGCCGACGTGACGAGCAAATGGCGGCGAGTGATGATCATGAGGGACCTCCCTGAAAGCTATTGTGAGCGCCAAGCGAGCGCCGGCAGCGCGGCACCCCGCGACCGCTTCCCGGAATACTTCCATCTCTGCTAATATATGTCAACGTCACGGTAACAGATTTTCAGTTGTATACGCTAAATCAATGAATTAAGATTGCTAATATGCGCAAGGAGAGCCGCACCACGCGACGGACCGGCCCATCGCGGGGGCGGACACAAAGCGCGTCTCGCGCTGATACGCAAGCGAGCGCGCCAGCGTCCGTCGCCCTGCGTGCCCGCGGCCCGACGATGACCGATGTGGCGATGGCGGCCGGGGTTTCCCAGACCACCGTGTCGCTTGTACTGAACGATGCCTATGGGGCGCGGCTTTCGATTCACACTCGCGAGCGCGTCATCGCTGCTGCCGAGCGCCTCGGATACCGCCTCGTCAAACGCGGCGCGGCGGACCCCTCAGAGGCCGGCGCCACTGCGATCGGGTTCGTAGTCAACGAGATCTCGACCGATCCATGGTGCGCCATCGCCATGGACGGCGCGCGCGAGCTGGCCTGGGAACACGGCCTGACGATCAGCGCGGCGGTCACTCGCGGCGATGCCGAGATGGAAGAGGCGGTGCTCGCCCAGATGGCCGCGCAGCCGCTCCTCGGCCTGATCTACGGCACGATCCATACACGCAAGATCGCTCCCTCGCGCGCGCTCTACCGCATCCCGACAGTACTGCTGAACTGCTACGTCGCGGATCGCTCGCTGCCCTCGGTCGTGCCCGGCGAGGTGGCCGGCGGCCACACCGCGACGCGCCGGTTGATCCGGGCCGGGCATTGCCGCATCGGCTACATCAACGGCGAGGCATTGATGGACGCTTCGCTCGATCGCCTGAAGGGATATCGGCAAGCCCTTGCAAGCGCCGACCTGCCGTTCGATCCGGACCTGGTGCGCCCCGGCAACTGGGAACCTTCGGCGGGCTATGAGCAAACGCTGATGCTGATGCGGCTTGTCGATCCGCCGACCGCCATCTTCTGCGGCAACGACCTGATGGCGCTTGGCTGCTACGAGGCGCTGCGCGAGCTTAACCTGCGTATCCCTGAGGACGTCAGCGTCATGGGCTACGACGATCGGGAAATCGCTCAATTCACCCACCCGCCGTTGACGACGGTGCTGCTGCCGCATTTCGAGATGGGCGCGCAGGCGGCCGAATACATCATCGACCACGCCGCCACGCCGAAAGCGCGGCCGCTCCAGCTGAAGATCGAATGCCCGCTGGTCGAGCGCAGCTCGGTGGGGCCGGCAGTCGACGGTGGCGCGGAGTGACGGACGCGCGGCCGGTTCTATGACGCAAGCCCTGCGCAGAGACCGCAGGCGCGAGGCTAGTGCGTTCCCGCCACGGCCGCGTCGATCGCCTCGCCCAGCCGCTCGACAATGATGTCGATCGTTGCGGCATCGATGATGAACGGCGGCGCAATGAGGACATGATCGCCGTGCCGGCCGTCGATGGTGCCGCCGCCCGGATAGACCATCAGTCCGCGCGACATTGCCTCCCGCTTGACCCTGGCGTGGAGCTTCAGCGCGGGATCGAACGGCTCCTTGCGGTCTCTCTCCGCAACGAGCTCGATGCCGAAAAAGAGACCACGCCCGCGGACGTCGCCGACATGCGGCGCATTGCCGAACCGCTCCCGCAACCGCCGGTCGAGGTAGGCGCCCATGGACCTGACGTTGGCGAGGAGGTTGTCGCGTTCGATCACCCTCTGGACAGCGAGCGCCGCGGCGCAGGCGAGCGGGTGGCCCATATACGTGTGGCCGTGGTAAAAGGCGCCTGAGCCGTCGGCGAACGCGCCATGGATCTTGGCACCCAGAAGGATTGCGCCGATCGGCGCGTAGCCGCCGCCGAGCCCCTTGGCGATCGCCATGAGATCGGGGCTCACCCCATCCTGCTCGCAGGCGTGCAGGGTGCCGGATCGGCCCATCCCGCACATCACCTCGTCGAGAATGAGCAGGATGCCGTGGCGATCGCAGATATCGCGGATGCGCCGAAAATAGCCAGGCACCGGGGGCAGCACTCCTGCCGTCGCGCCGACGACCGTCTCGGCGACGAAAGCGATGACGCTGTCCGGTTCGAGCGCGCCGATCATCGTTTCGAGCTCGGCGGCGAGCCGCGCGCCGTAGGCCTCAGGGCTCTCATTGGCGCCGCGATCGCGATATTCGTAGCAGGGCGAGACGTGGTGCGTTGCGATCAGCAACGGCGCAAACGCAGCGCGGCGCGTCTCATTGCCGCCGACCGCAAGGGCGCCGAGCGTGTTGCCATGATAGCTCTGGCGACGGGCGATGAAATTTCTGCGTTGCGGCTGGCCGATTTCGACGAAGTACTGCCGCGCCATCTTGAGCGCCGCCTCGATCGCTTCCGATCCGCCGGACACAAAATAGACATGCGCGATGCCGGCGGGCGCCCGCGCGATGAGATGGTCAGCGAGCTCCTCGGCAACTTCCGTCGTGAAGAAGCTTGTGTGGGCATAAGCGATACGGTCGAGCTGCGCATGCATCGCCGCCAGAACGTCGGGGTGCCGGTGGCCGAGGCAGGAGACGGCAGCTCCTCCTGACCCGTCGATATAGTCTTTGCCGTCGGTGTCTCGCACCATCATTCCGCTGCCGATGGCCGCGACCGGCAGGGGCGAACCGATGGCGCGGTGCAGGATGCGCGTCATGACCGTGTGTTCCAGCCGTGAGCGGAGGAGCGCCGCGTTGGCCTTTGTGGTCAATATCTCACGGCAATGGGCCGCCGGGAATGGGCCGGGTCTCGATCCCGTCGACCAGCACAATGGCCTCGTTCAGATCGTAACCTGCGCCCCGAGTTCGACAACACGGTCGGAGGGGATGGCGAAGAAGTCGGGGGCAGTCGCTGCCTGGCGGGACAGGGCGATAAACAGCTTGTCCTGCCAGCGCGGCATGCCCGAAGCGGCAGCGGCCTTCAACGTGCGTCGACCAAGGAAGAAGGAGGTGGTCATGATGTCGAATTTCAGCCCGGATTTGCGCAATAGCGCCAGGGCCGCCGGGATGCGCGGCGTCTCCATGTAGCCGAAGTGCAGCGTGATCTTGGTGAAGTCGTCGGAGAGTTTCTCGATTTCATAGCGATGCGCCTGCGGGACGCGCGGGGTGTTCTCGGTTCTCACCGACATGAGGATCACCCGCTCATGCAGCACTTTGTTGTGCTTGAGGTTGTGCATCAGCGAGGATGGCGCCACTTCCGGATCGCTGGTCAGGAAAATGGCGGTGCCGGGCACGCGTGTCGGCTTGCTCTTGGCGAGCATGCGGATGAGGTCGCGCGTCGGAATGGAATCGCGACGCGTCTTCAGGGCCAGAAGCGCCATGCCGCGCACCCATGTCCAGATCAGCACCATGGACGCGCCGCCGAGCAGCAGCGGCACCCAGCCGCCTTCGAGGATCTTGACGAGATTGGCGGCAAAGAAGGCAACGTCGATCGTGAGGAAGAAGCCGATCACGAGGACCGCGGCCCAGATTGGCCAGCGCCACAACCGCGAGACCACGACGAAGGCCAAGGACGTCGTTGCAACCATCGTGCCGCTGACCGCAATGCCATAGGCATTGGCAAGGGCGTCAGAGCTCTTGAACATCAGCACGAGGAAAAGCACGCCGATCAGCAGCAGGCGGTTGATGCGCGGGATGAATATCTGACCTTCCTGGGTCGCCGAGGTGTGCTGGATCTCCATGCGGGGCAGGAGGCCCAGCTGGATCGACTGGCGGACGAGCGAGAACGCCCCGGTGATCACCGCCTGGCTGGCGATGATCGTTGCAAGGGTCGCCAGCACGACCAGGGGGACCAGC
>JAFAME010000455.1 GCA_019233695.1 Methylobacteriaceae bacterium | reverse complement strand
TCTCGAACGAGCAAGTCTTTGATACCTATGGCGTTGGACGGCTATGGTGAGGGGATGCCACGAGCCGAACGCGCGCGGCGAGGACCGGGGCGCCCCCTTCGCTGCCTCGCGATGCCGTCTGCGTGCCGCCAACCGGCAGTGAGGCATGCGCGGTCACAGCCGTGGAGGATCGGCGCCGCCCGGTCGGCGCGGGTTGCCTCGATCAGGCCGAGCGAAACGTCGGGGGAGGCCTCAAACCAGCTGACCTCGTTCTCCCTGCTTGCTTCGATAAACCTCGTCCCAGTGGTCGCGCGCGGTCAGCTTTGACATCGGCGCTTCTCCGGGTGCTTCCAGACCATCGATACTTGGGACGGCATTTGGCCCGTCTTTTCGTTCTGTGTTCCAGGTCACAGACCGTTGCGCTGAAATGCTGCACCTTCCTGCGGCTCACCGACCCGAGCCGCTTCTCGGCGCGTTGGCCGACGAACCCTGGGAGACATCGATGCTCAAGAGCGCCGTGATATTGGCGATCGCCGCCCTTGCGGCGCTCGGCTTTTTCAGCAGCCTGAAAACCGCTCCGCAATACACCCCCGACGTCCCGTACGGAACATATGGCTGAGGGTTCTTGCATTCCGGAATAGTGGGACGAGATCGCAGAAGTGACTGCATCCGACGCGCCGGCCCAGCGCTTCTCGGATGGCTGGCGTCCTTGGGAGCTGTCCCGCCGGACGCGGCGGCGCAGGACCTCGGCAAAGTGTCCCTCCGAGATCGATCGGCTGCAACGGAGTCTTGCCGCGCTGATCGACGGCACAGCAAGCAAGGCCTTCAACCTGCCCCCGCAGGCGGCGATCCGAGACGTCCTGAGTTTGCTGACCTGGCGGCTCCTTGACACTGCAGGGGCGAATAGCCACGTTCGCGCCGGCCTCGCACCGCCCCTGTCCCTCTCCGGAGACCCATGCGCAGCTATCTCGACTTTGAAAAGCCGGTTGCTGAGCTTGAGGCCAAAGTCGAGGAATTGCGGGCCGTCGCCGGCTCGGCGCCGATCGGCGAGGAGATTTCACGCCTCGAAGCCAAGGCCGCCAAGGCCCTCGCCGACCTCTATGCCGCCCTCACGCCATGGCAGAAGACGATGGTTGCCCGCCATCCGCAACGGCCGCACTTCTGCGACTACGTCAAGCGGCTGGTCGAGGACTTCACCCCGCTTGCCGGTGACCGCAAGTTCGGCGAGGACCAGGCAATCGTCGGCGGCTTCGGTCGCTTCCACGGCCGCTCCATTTGCATCTTCGGCCAGGAGAAGGGCTCGGAGACCGACAGCCGCATCCAGCACAACTGGGGCATGGCGCGGCCGGAGGGCTATCGCAAGGCGGTGCGTCTCATGGAGCTTGCCGACCGCTTCGACCTGCCGGTGGTCTCGCTCGTCGACACGGCGGGCGCGGTCCCCGGCATCGATGCCGAGGAACGCGGCCAGGCCGAGGCGATCGCGCGGTCGACCGAGGCGGCGCTGGCGCTTGGCGTGCCGAATATCGCGGTCATCGTCGGGGAGGGCGGGTCGGGCGGCGCCGTTGCCATCGCCACCGCAAACCGTGTGCTGATGCTGGAGCACGCGATCTACACGGTCGCCTCGCCGGAAGCGGCCGCCTCGATCCTGTGGCGCGATTCCTCGCGCGCCCAGGACGCCGCCACCAACATGAAGATCACCGCCCAGGATCTCATCCGCTTTGGTATCATCGATGCGATCGTGCCTGAGCCGACCGGCGGTGCGCACCGCGATCCGCAGGCAGTCATCGACGCCACTGGAGAAGCGATGGCGACATCGCTCAAATCCTTCCACAACATGTCGCGCGAGGAAATCCGAACGGCGCGTGCCGAAAAATTCCTCAGCATCGGCCGCAAGGCGTAGGGCGTCCGGCCGCGCCGACCGTGTCATTCCGGCCACTATCGGCGGTGTTTAATCGTTCGTTGACGCTAGTCCGGCAAGAGCCCGCCTTGCGGTAACAGGCGGGTAACGATAAGACTCGTAGGGTCATCCGGGACCGAACCGCGCGGGCCGCGAAACACCGAACCGAGCGAGTCACATCGATCATGACGCCACGCCAAGCCGCGCTTCGCCGGACCTCCCGCTTCCTGCTTGCCGTGGCCGTCGTCGCTCTTCTTTCAGCTTGTGACGACCGCGCCACGACGTTGAGCGGACGATCGCTGGCACCGATCCCGCGCGACACCCTGGCGCTGATGCAATCGAAGGGCGTCTCGCAGGACGCCCCCATTCTCCTGCGCAGCTACAAGCAGGAAGCCGAGCTCGAAATCTGGAAGCAGAAGCCCGACGGGCGATACGTCTATCTGAAGACCTTTCCGATGTGCCGCTGGTCCGGCCAGCTCGGGCCGAAGATGCGTGAAGGCGACCGCCAAGTGCCGGAGGGCTTCTATTCGATCACCCCCGGACAGATGAACCCGAACTCGCACTACTACCTGTCGTTCAACGTCGGCTATCCGAATGCCTACGACCGCGCGCGGGGCTACACCGGCGGCGACATCATGGTGCACGGCATCTGCTCGTCGGCCGGCTGCTTCTCGATGACCAACGACCAGATCGCCGAGATCTACGCCATCGCGCGGGAGGCCTTCAACGGCGGCCAGAAGGCAATCCAGCTGCAGTCCCTGCCGTTCAAGATGACGGCGGAAAACCTCGCCAAGCATCGATTCGATCCGAATATCGCCTTCTGGAAGATGCTCAAGGAAGGGGCGGACAATTTCGAAGTGACGAAAATGGAGCCGCAGGTCGGCGTCTGTGCAAAGCGCTATGTGTTCAACGCCTCGGCCGCTTCGGGCGAACGGCTTGATCCCTCCGCCGCTTGCCCGCCGCTCGTCGGCGACGATGACATCAAGGCAGAGGTCGCCGCCAAGCAGCAGCGCGACGATGCCGAGGTCGCAGCCTTCGTCGCCAAGGGCGTGCCGGCGGTGAAACTCGTCTACGCCGACGGCGGCATGAACCCGGCGTTCGCCAACAAGCCGATCGAGGATGTCAGCCGGCCCGACGCGCTGACGAGCGGGCCGGTCGAGATTGCACTCGACGAGCGGGGCCGGCCTCTGAAGCCTGCCGCGGTCCAGGTCCTGGCGGCAAAGTCGCGGTCCGCGGCGACGGTCGCCGTCGCCAAGGCGACGACGGAGCCCGGCCCGGTCCTGGCGAGCCTCGGACCTGCCGCGCCGCAAGTCGCCGAGGCCGATCAGCCGTTCTACAAGCGCTGGCTCGGGTTCGGTTCGGATTCGACGAATGCCACGGCCGTCGCCGCCAACGAGCCTGCGGCGCCCGAGCCCGCCGACGTGCCGCTGCCGCCGCGCCGGCCGGGGGTCGCGTCGGTCGTCACTGCCACAGCGGCGAGCCCCGCCTCGCAGGATGCCGATCCCGCCACAACGGCAACCGTCGCGCCCCAGCAGCCGGCGCCTGAGCCCGCCGCGGCCGACCAGCCGTTCTACAAGCGCTGGCTCGGACTGGCGCCCGACGCGCCGCCGCCCGCGCAAGCCGCACAGCCGGAGGCTCCGCAACCCGCCGACGTGCCGTTGCCGCCGCGCCGGCGCGCGCACGCGGCTGCCCCGATCAAACCACAGCCGCAGGCCTCGCTCCCGCCTGCGGGATCGCCGTTCGGCGGCCTGCAGAACGCTACGGCCGACGGCAATCCGGCATTGCCCCAGGGATACATGGCGCTGGCGCCCGTCGAGCGCTGAGGCGATCGGTTGTCATCCCGGCCAAGCACCGCGAAGCGGTGCACCGAGCCGGGATCGGGTGGCCGCGCAGGAAATCGTCATTGCGAGCGTAGCGAAGCAGTCCAGCGCGCGGCCGCGCTGCTGGATTGCGTCGTCGCTTGCTCCTCGCGATGACGACCGCAGGTCCTCTCACGAGCGATAGTCGCCGTTGATGGCGACATAGTCCTTGGTGAGATCGCAGGTCCACACCGTCGCCTTCGCCTTGCCGCTGCCGATATCGACCCGCACGTCGATCTTGTCGCCCTTCATGTAGTCGGAGACCTTGGCCTCCTCGTAGCGCGGATCGCGCATTCCGCCGTGGGCCACGCGAATGCCGCCGAACCAGATCGCCATCTTGTCGCGGTTTGCCCTTTCGCCGGCCTTGCCGACTGCCATGACGATCCTGCCCCAATTGGCGTCTTCGCCGGCAACGGCGGTCTTGACGAGCGGGGAATTGGCGATGGCAAGCGCCACCCGCTTGGCGGCCGCGGCGGAAGCCGCTCCCTCGACGCTGATCTCGAGGAACTTGCGCGCGCCCTCGCCGTCGCGGACCACCTGATGGGCCAGATCGAGAAGCACGCCGTCGAGCGCCCGGGTGAAGCCGGAGAGCCGCGGATCGGAGGCGCGGGTGATCCGCGGCGCGCGCCGCCGTGCGGCTGCCCCGGTCGCAAACATCAAAAGCGTATCGGACGTCGAGGTGTCACTGTCGACGGTGATGGCGTTGAAGGAGGCCTGCGCACCGCGCGCGAGAAGCGCTTGCAGCGCTGCGGCTTCGATCGGCGCATCGGTGAAGACGAAGGCCAACAGCGTCGCCATGTCTGGCGCGATCATGCCGGCGCCTTTGGCGATGCCGTTGATCGTCACCGGCACGTCGCCGATCATTGCCTGCGCGGTCGCGACCTTCGGATAGGTGTCGGTCGTCATGATGGCGCGGGCGGCGTCGAGGAGGCCGCCCGGGGCCCCTCGCGCCGCAAGCTCGGGCAGCACGGCATCGAATTTGCGGGCATCGAGCGGTTCGCCGATGACGCCGGTCGAGGCGAGGAAAATCTCCGACTGCGGCGCCCCGGTCACCTTCGCCGCGAGCGCGGCGCAATGCTTGACGCTGGCGATGCCCGCCTTGCCGGTGAAGGCGTTGGCGTTGCCTGAATTGACGATCAGCGCACGCGCGCGGCCGCGCTTCAGGCGCGAACGGCACCAGTCAACCGGAGCCGAGGGGCATTTTGACCGGGTGAAGACCCCCGCGACATGCGTCCCCTCCTCGAACAGCGCAAGCAGCACGTCGGTGCGGCCGGCATAGCGTATGGCGCCACTGCCGGTTGCAAAGCGCACCCCGTCGATGGGCGGCGCGTCGGGATAGGATTTTGGCGCGAGCGGCGAGATCGGGCTGGGTTTAGCCATCGGTTCGGTTCCCGGCACAACGGCAGGGCGCGATCCGTGGCAGGTTTCGCCGTCATGGACAAGGGCCTGCGCTGCCAGTCGCCCTTTCCCCTCACTTCGTCCCGAACATGCGGTCGCCTGCATCGCCGAGGCCCGGCACTATGTAGCCGTGGTCGTTGAGATGGTCATCGATGGCCGCCGTCCACAGGCGCACGTCCGTGTGCTCGCGCCTGAGCTTGGCGATGCCCTCGGGCGCGGCCAAGAGGCAGACGAAGCGGATCTCCTTGGCGCCACGGTCCTTCAGGCCCTTGACGGCGGCGCAGGCGGAATTGGCCGTCGCCAGCATCGGGTCCATCACGATGACGAGGCGGTCGGCGAGATCGGCCGGCGCCTTGAAATAATATTGCACGGCCTGCAGGGTCGCAGGATCGCGGTAGAGGCCGATGTGGGCGACGCGGGCGGAGGGCACGAGATCGAGCATGCCATCGAGGAAGCCCGCGCCGGCGCGCAGGATCGGCGCGAAGACGAGCTTCTTGCCGGCGATCTGGGGGGCCATCATGCGGGCAAGCGGCGTCTCGATCTCGATCAGTTCGAGCGGCAGGTCGCGAGTGACCTCATAGCACAAGAGCATGCCGATCTCGTTGAGGAGCTGGCGAAACCCCTTGGTCGAGCGCTTGGCGTTGCGCATCAGTGTCAGCTTGTGCTGCACGAGCGGATGCTCGACGACGATGACGCCATCCATCAGGCCCTTCCTCCGCCACACGCACAGATCCGAAGCCGCCTACCACAGAGACGGCCGCCGCGGATAGGCGGGTGCGAGCGCAGGGAGCGATTTTCGCTGGAGCGCGCGCGATGACATCGCGTTGAGCGGAAATCGTCAACCTCGGCGCGGCTCGACTGCTTCGTCGCGTCGCTCCTCGCAATGACGGCATGGCCCGCAGCTTCCGGGCCGACGCCCGAGTGCTCGCACGAAGCGAGGACTTAAGCGACCGAGGCCTCGCGGTGATCGGGGGCGGCGTTCTCGTTGGGCGCGACCGGTGGGGAGGATTCGGGCTCGGCATGGGGGTGGGCGGCAGCCTTGTGGCGCGCCACCTCGCCTTCCAGGCGCTTGATGTTCTCGAAGAGGCGCGCCGTCGCAAGCCGCAGGAAATAGAAGCCGAAGGTGGGGTTCTGATAGTACAGCTGCTCGACCTGCTCGTAGGTGATCGACAGGACATCGCCGTCTTCGATGCACACGAGCGTTGCGGTGCGCCGATTGTCGGGCGCCAGCATGCCGAGCTCGCCCACCACCTGGCCGGGCTTGAGCTCGATGCCGAGCTCGATGAGCATGAAGCGCCCGGTGACCGTGCAGAACATCTCGTCGGCCGGCTCGCCGCGGGCAAACAGCACGTCGCCGAGCTTGAAATGATGCTTCTTCATGAACGGCCGCAGCCAATCCATCGACGGCTGGCCATGGATGGCGGTCTGCACGTTCCTGATGAGCTGGAACATCTGGTAGAGGCGATAGCCGTTGAGCGGCAGGGCGATGGCCTGCAGCGCCATCGGCACCCAGGCATGCGTGAGCGAATAATAGGTGATCAGAAAGCAGTTCGCGATGATGCCGAGAATGCGCAGGGGCACCATCGTGCGGGTCGAGGCGGTGGCCACGACAAACAGCGATCCGACGCCGCTGAAGAGGTCGCCCCAATGCATCCATTCCCTCCAGGAACTCGGGTGAACCGAATTCACCGGTATCCGCGCGCGATGTCATACGTCCAAATCGGCCAAAGCCAAAGCAAACAATCGCTTCACGGACCGTGCGGAGGGTGCGTCTCGCGCCCGCGCGGGGCGGCGGGGAGCCGCCCCTCCAACGGCGAGGAGTAGCGGCGATGCGAGAACAGCCCTTTACTCACTCGACAGGGGATGCAGATCGCGCACCATTGCCTTGGTCCGCTCGTCAAGGACATGCGTGTAGATCTGCGTCGAGGAAACGTCGGCGTGGCCCAGGAGCTCCTGTACGACGCGCAAATCCGCCCCGTTCTGCAGGAGGTGGCTCGCAAAGGCGTGCCGCAGCACGTGCGGACTGATGCGCGAGGTCGCGATCCCGGCAGCCGCCGCGGCGGCCTTCAGGTCACGGGCGAAGGCCTGGCGCGTGACATGGCCGCTTTGGCTGTCGGCGGGAAAGAGCCATGGCCCCGCGCCGCCTTCGCCACCCTCCTCCATGAGGGCGCGATAGCGTGCCATGGCGGCGCGTGCCGGGCCCGACAGGGGAACAAGCCGCTCCCGCCCGCCCTTGCCGCGCACGGTGATGAACGGCTCGCGGGTTCGGGCCGCCGATTTCGGCAAGGCGACGAGCTCCGAGACACGCAGGCCGGTGGCGTAGAGCACTTCAAGAAGGCAGAGGAGCCTTGCCGCCCGCAGGCGCTCGCCAAAGCGTCTCGATGCATCCTCGATGCCCTCTCCCGTGCGGGCGATGAGGCGCTCGACCTCCGCCATTCCGAGGGTTTTGGGCAACGGGCGCCCCTGCCGCGGGCCCTCGATCACCGCGGTCGGATCGCTGGCGGACTTGCTCTCCCCATAGAGGAACTTGTGGAACTGGCGCAGCGCCGACAGGCGGCGCGCGGCGGAATTGGCCTTGAAGCCGCGCACTTCGAGATCGGCGAGATAGGCGCGGATCGTTGCGGTATCGGCGCGGCGCGGATCGGTGCCGCGCCGCCGCAGAAAATCGACGTAGTCGGCAAGATCGCGCCGGTAGGCATCGAGCGTGTTGCGGGCGGCGCCGCGCTCGGCCGCGATCATGTCGAGAAAGGCACCCGCAAGCGCCAGGGCGTGGTTGCCTCCGGCCCTGCTGGATTTCATTTGTTGAACCTCGACGCCGGTATCGTCTGGGTCATCTCGCGCGGCTGCGGCTGGACGAAGGTCACCAGCGCAATCATCGCGCCGTAGGCGAGCCCGGCCAACAAGGCGACGATGAAGAGAAAGCGAAACAGGCTCGGCAAAGATGCATCCTCGCGGCCCCTTCCGGGTCGATGTCCTGTACCGTGCTTCGGTCGTCGCGGCCAAAGCATGACGCGGTGCAAGCGCTGCACGCCACGACAGGGACGCACAGGGCTGCGAATCGTCGCGGCTGCGTCTCCGTCCCACCAGCTTATCACGAGACGAAGGCCGCACCCACCTATCCACGAGGCATGGGCGAAGACAACGCCTTGCGGCCTCCCGGTGTGGCAATTTCGTTGTGACCTTTTGTCATGTTACGAAGCCGCATGACGAATGAGCGGGTTCGAACTGAGGCCGCGGGGCGCGACGAAGAGAGTTTCCGTGCGCGTCGGAGCGCGGAGGGTGAGCCGAGCGGCGAGCGTCTGCTCCGCCAGCTCGGGGCGCGCTCGATCGTGCTCGTCGGCATGATGGGGGCGGGCAAGACCTCGCTCGGCCGTCGTCTTGCCGCTCGCCTCGGCCTTGCGTTCGCCGATGCCGACACCGAAATCGAGCTTGCCGCCGACATGAGCATCCCCGAGATCTTTGCGAGGCATGGCGAGGACTATTTTCGCGACGGCGAACGGCGCGTCCTGGCGCGCCTGCTGTCGGACGGCCAGAAAGTGATCGCCACCGGCGGTGGCGCGTTCATGAACGCCGCCACCCGGGAGCGCATCGCCGAACGCGCCGTCTCGATATGGCTGAAGGCGGATTTCGACGTGCTGATGCGACGTGTGCGCAAACGCTCCAATCGTCCCCTGCTGCAGACCGAGGATCCGGAAGGGACATTGCGGCACCTGATGGCGGAACGATATCCGATCTACGCACTGGCCGATCTCACCATCGAATCGCGCGACGCCCCGCACGAAACGGTCGTCGAAGACGTCCTTGCCGGCCTCGCCCGACTCATGGGGTCGAAGGAGTCTGTGGGTCCGCCCGATGGCGTGGGCGCGCGCGCGGCGGGCGCCGCGGCCTCGGCCCCGACCGAAAACGCCGTTGTTGTCGTGCCCGTCGAACTTGGCGCACGGGCCTATCAGATCCTCGTCGGCAGGGATCTCCTTGCAACCGTCGGTCGGCGCGCCGCAGCGCTCGCCCCGGGCGGCGCCTGCGCCATCGTGACCGACGAAAATGCCGCCCGGCATCATCTGCAGACGGTCGCGGCAAGCCTAGAGGCCGCCGGCATGCGGCACGCCAGCATCGTCGTTCCCGCCGGCGAGACATCGAAGTCCTACAAGACCTATGCCGAGGTGTGCGACGGCCTGATCGGGGCGCGGATGGAGCGTCGCGACCTGGTACTGGCGCTTGGCGGCGGCGTCATCGGCGATCTTGCCGGCTTTGCCGCGGCCACTGTGCGGCGTGGCATGCGCTGCATCCAGCTTCCCACCACCCTGCTCGCCCAGGTCGATTCCTCGGTCGGCGGCAAGACCGGCATCAACTCCGCGCTCGGCAAGAATCTCGTCGGCGCCTTTCATCAGCCTTCGCTGGTTGTCGCCGACACGGGCGCGCTCGACACTTTGCCATTGCGCGAATTTCGCGCCGGTTACGCGGAAATTGCCAAATACGGGCTCATCGGGGATGCCGACTTTTTCGAATGGCTCGAATCGAACTGGCGCGAGATCTTTGCCGGCGGGCCTGCCCGCATCGAGGCGATTGCCAGGAGCTGCGCGGCCAAGGCGGCGGTGGTGGCGCGAGACGAGACGGAGACCGGCGAGCGCGCCCTCCTCAATCTGGGGCATACCTTCGGGCACGCCTTCGAGCGGCTCACCGACTATGACGGTGCGAGGCTGATCCATGGCGAGGCAGTGGCGATCGGCATGGCCTGCGCCTTCCGCTTTTCCGCGCGCCTCGGGCTTTGCCCCGGGATGGCGGCGGATCGCGTCGAAGCGCATCTGAAGGCGGTCGGCCTACCGACGCGCATTTCCAGCATTGCGGGCCTTGGCGCCGACGCCGAAGCGATCCTCGATGCGATGCATCAGGACAAGAAAGTTGAGCGTGGTCGGCTGACGTTCATCCTCGCTCGCGCGGTCGGCGCGAGCTTCATCGCCAAGGACGTCGAAGCCGCGCAGGTCCGCGCGTTCCTTGACGCAGAGTTGGCGGGATCATGAAGCCATGGGCAGCGGCGCAGACACGGTGTCGATCAATCCTTGGGGCGCGGCGGCAATCGTCGTGCTGAGCCTCATCCTTTCAGCCTTCTTCTCCGGCGCCGAGACGGCGTTGACGGCTGCCTCGCGCGCCCGCATGCATGCGCTCGAGAAGAACGGCAACCAGAACGCGACGATCGTCAACCGGCTCGTTGCCACGCGCGAGCGCTTCATCAGCGCCATGCTGCTCGGCAACCAGCTCGTCAACATCGCCGCCTCCGCCGTGGCCACCAGCGTCCTCCTGGAAATCTTTGGTCATCGGGGGGTTGTTTATGCGACCGCCATCATGACAATTCTGGTGGTCGTCTTCGCCGAGGTCCTGCCCAAGACGATCGCCATCAACTACCCCGACCGCACGTCGCTCGTCATCGCTCCCGTCGTTGCTTTTTTCGTCGCCCTCTTCAGTCCGGCGCTGGCGGCGGTCGAGGCGTTCGTCAAGGCGATCCTGCGCATCGTCGGATTGAGGGGCGGAGCGGGCCGCCTCCTGCTCTCGGGCCACGAGGAACTGAAGGGGACAGTCGATCTCCTGCACCGGGAGGGCGGCGTCGAGCGGACGGACCGCGACATGCTCGGCGGCATCCTCAACCTCAGGGATCTCGTCGTCTCAGACGTCATGATCCACCGCACCAAGATGCAGACCATCAACATCGATCTGCCGCCCGAGGAGCTGGTGCGCGAGATCCTGGCCTCGCCCTACACGCGACTGCCGCTGTGGCAGGGCGAGCCCGAAAACATCATCGGCGTGCTGCACGCCAAGGACATGCTGCGGGCATTGGCGCAGTGCGCGGGCGATCTGTCGCGCCTGAAAGTCTCCGACATCGCGCTCGATGCCTGGTTCGTGCCCGACACCACCTCGCTGCCCGATCAGCTGCAGGCCTTCCTCAAGCGCAAGGCGCATTTCGCCCTGGTGGTCGACGAATACGGCGTCGTCCAGGGCCTCGTCACCCTCGAAGACATCCTCGAGGAGATCGTCGGCGACATCAAGGACGAGCACGACGTCGCCGTCCAGGGCGTGCGGCCGCAGCCTGACGGCTCGGTCAATGTCGACGGGGGCGTGCCGGTGCGCGACCTCAACCGCGTCATGGGATGGGACCTGCCCGATGAGGAGGCAACGACCATCGCCGGCCTGGTGATCCACGAGGCCCGCGCCATCCCGGAGACGGGCCAGGTCTTCACCTTTTACGGATTCCGCTTCGAGGTGCTGCGCAAGAACCGCAACCGCATCACCGTGCTGCGGATATCGCCGGCCGCCGCGTGGGAGGCGGCGCTCCGGGCGGAGGCCCGTGGGCAGGTCCCATAGAGCAAGGCCTCGGCGTCGGCGACAGCTGTCGCGCGCCTCGGCAAAGGGTCAACGATAGTGGTCGTGCTCGGCGAGATGGTTGCGGACGAAATCTGCCACTGCCGCTTCAAGCCGGGTGAAGCTGCGCTCATAGCCCAGGCCTCGCAGCCGGGCCAGGTTCGCCTGGGTAAAGTATTGATAGCGTGGCCGAAGCTGCTCCGGCATCTCGATGTATGTGATGCGATGCTCTTGGCCGAACGCATCGAACATGGCGCCGATCAAATCAACGAACGTCCTGGCGGTTCCCGTTCCGACGTTATAGATGCCGATGCCCTTGCTCCGGCGCAAAAACCATAGAATGACATCGACGACATCCCTGACATAGATGAAATCGCGCTTTTGTCCGCCATCTGCGTATCCCGGATCGTAGCTTTTGAACAGATTTACACTATCGCCTCGGCTGACCGCTTCGAAATTCTTCGAGATCAAGCTCATCATGGGCCCTTTGTGATACTCGTTAGGACCGAAGACATTGAAGAGCTTCAAACCCACGCACATTGGCGGCAGCTTGGCACCTTGTTCGTAGCGTTTCATCAAAACCATGTCAAAGATGTGCTTGCTCCAGCCGTAGAGATTGAGAGGTCGCAACTTGCGCAAGGCCGTCAACGATGCATCGTCGTCAAAGCCCTGGCGACCGTCGCCGTAGGTTGAAGCGGATGATGCGTAAATGAGGGGCACAGCGAGGAGCGTGCACCAGTCGAGCAGGCGAATCGAAAAGCGAAAATTGGTTGCAATCATCTCATCGCCGTCGGTGGCCAAAGTCGACGAATTTGCGCCCATATGGATGATTGCCGAGACGTCCGTGCGCGTTCCAAGCCACTCAAAAATCTCGGCGGGTGGAACCAGGTCGAGGAAGAAGCGCTTGCTGAGGTTTCGCCATTTTCCGCCCGACCCCAACCGGTCGCATGCAACGATGTCGTTGTGACCCGCTTCGTTGAGCGCTGCCACAAGATTGGAACCGATGAATCCCGCCGCGCCCGTCACGACAATCATTTGGTCTTCCAAACTCGTCTAGATCGCATCTGGTCGAGAATCGGGCATTCCGCCACGGCCGATGGTTGTCCAGTCACCGCGGTCCGCAACCCTGCCGCCCTCTCAGTAAGCCGACAGATGCCTGCGGCAGGCCTGATACACGGCGGCGGGCCGCAACTCGCGAAGACATGCCAGGTTTCGGTGACAATCGTCCAGCTTGGCGCGATAGCAAGGTGCACACACGACATTTCGGCGCAAAGCGATTGCGGAACCCCCGCGTGGGCCCCATTCGAAGGAGTCGACTTGGCCTGAGTGAATCGCGACAGTAGGGATCCCGACGGCCGCGGCAATGTGCTTTGGCCCACTATCGTTGCCGATGAAGAGACAACAACGTGAAAAGAGCATTGGCAGCTGCCGCAATTTCACAAGGCCTCCCAGGTTAAACAGGCGCTCCTGGTTCCAAACAAGGGAGGTCAATTCCTTCATCAGACCCTTCTCATCGTCCGAGCCGACAATGGCCAGGTGAACATCGTGGCGGTCGAGAATAAGGCGGGTCAGTTGGGCAAAATGCTCTACCGGCCATTGCTTCATTTCAGAACCCGCAGCTGGGTGAACACAAACGACGGGTCTACTGAAAAGATTCGAGAAAAGCCGGGCGCTTGAAGCGTCCATGCCATCCGGTGTGCCCAGCAATGCCGAAGGCATCAGCAGCGGTTGTTCTTCGCTGCAGGCGCACACCAACGCCTCGACGAGCAAAAGAAGGTCGTCGGTGATATGGCGGCGCTTCGTCGCGCCGATCGGATCGGTTTCCCATTCCAGGCTTATGTCGAGCCAGGGGCACTTGCCGCCGTGATCAAAGCCGACCTTTAAGGTCGCCCCGGAGTCTTTCAGCAGAGGGCGAGTGTCGAGGTGCTTGCGAAGGTCTATGGCGACATCGAAGGTTCCATCCTGAAGGGTCCGGTTGAGCTCCGCAATACTCGCCTCGGACGCCTCCTTTGCGCCGAGCGCCGAGCGGGCGTGAAAGAAGTTGAATTCGATGAAATGGTCGATTGCCGGTTCCAAAAAGGCCAGTTGTCGCGAGGCGCTCGCCCCGACGACGTGGAGCTGCGCGCCCGGGAATTGCTGTTTCAGCCGGCGCAATGCCGGCAACGATGTTATGAAGTCGCCGATATGATCCACCTTGAACGCGACGATTTTGCGCACGCGAGACTTTTCGAGAATCGGCGTTCCAATAAAAATCTCCTCGATCGGCTCGGCGACCGGCTCGAAGTCGTCGCGCTCCGTGGAGAGGTGCGGATGATAGAATGGATCACCCAGGGCGAAGGCATGGCTCCAATCTGAGAGGAACGTCTGGCTGTCGAATGCGTCTTCGAGCTTGGCGCGGCTTGCCATCTCGTGGTGAACAAGGAAAGTGCGCGGGGTGTAGAGGATGCTCAGGCCCAGATCTCCAACGCGCAAACAAAAGTCGAGATCGTTGTTGATGACGCTGTGAGCCTCGTTGAAACCGCCGGCATTGTTATAGACTTGCCGACGAACCATCAGGCAGGCGCCCGTGACGCCGATGACCTCGCGTTCCAGGTGGGCAAGCCCAAAATAGCCCGGATCATCTTCTCGAGCGAACCGGAATGCGTGCCGCGCACTGTCCCTACCGGAGAGAAAGAGGCCCGCGTGTTGCACCTTGCGATCAGGGTAGAGGAGCTGTGGCCCGACAATTCCGATTTCCGGCCGCAATGCATGCTCCACCAGGACGCCGAGCCAGTTTTCGTCTTCGATCTCGATGTCGTCATTGAGAAACAGCAACAGGTCGCCGGCTGCTTCCTTTACGCCAAGATTGTTGAATAGAGACCAGTTGAAGGGCTCAAGGAATTCGATGACGACGTCGCTGGTTTCGCGCAACCATTGCTTGAATTCAACTCTATCCTCTGGAGAATTGTCGACACAGATGACTTCGTAGTTCTTATATGCCGTCTTTTCCCTCAATGTGGCGAGGCAGATCTTGATGAGATCGCGCGAGCCGCATGTCGGAATGATGATAGACACGAGCGGTCGGTGCTCGGTTCGCCTTGCGACAAAATAGCTATGCGGAGCGCGGCCGGGCAGGATCTCGGCCTGAATGCCGCGCCTGCGCAAATTGCGGCCCAGAATTTCGTGGTTGGGTACGATGCCTGCAGGAACTTGGGCGCGACTGCTGTCGAACAGGACGCACGGGACCCGCACTATCCGCGCAGCACGCTCGGTAAGCCGCAGCGCCAGCTCGTAGCAGCCGCGTCGGATGAAATCGCCGATCGTCACCCCGGCTTTGCTGAAGAGATCTGCATGGGCGCACCAGGCACGCCCAAGATAGTCGGTAGAAAGAAGCAGGCTTGGTGACCAGCCAGGCTTGAAGAAGGCCTCGGTCTTGCCGGTGGCGGACAGGCACCGCTCGTCGGAATAGAGGAAATCCGCCATTGGATCGGTGGCGCGCGCGAGCGCCAGCATCAGAAGGGCGTCAGCCCCGAGCTCATCGCCGCACTCCACCATCAGCACGTAGCAGCTCCGATCGGCCGGACGAATGTGCCTGACTATTCCAGCAATCGTTGCGTGCTCATCGAAGTCGACGACATACACGTTAGGCGCGTAGCTCTCGAGCATTGCCGCCAAAGACGGCTCCAGCTTGAGTTCGCCTCCCTTCTCGAGGAGGATGGCTATTCGCCAATCGGCAAAGACCTGGCGCGTCAGAGAGCGGATCGTTGGGCCGAGCGAGTCGGTGGTGGCGGTGCGGGCCGCCAAGAGCAGGCAAAAAGTGGTCGGTTTGCCCAGCTGTGCAATTTGCTGAAGTCTTGATCGGGTCTCTGCCGGGCGCACGGTCCGGCGAAGGCTCCAGGGCCCTTGCAGGTCGGCAGCGGGTTCGATTTCGACTGAGAACTCGATATCGCGTGATCCTCCGACGCGATCAAACGCCGTGATCTTGAGGGAATGGACGCCCGCCGGCAGGGTCTTGGCCGGCAATGAAACGGCGTAGCCGCTCAGGTCCGAATTCGGCCAATCCGGGTAAGTCTTGGCGACATCCGGCCGACGTATGCCGTAGTAGCATTCGCCGACGAGGTGGCCGTCGAGGTGAAATTCGACCCTGGCGATGCCGTCCCGAGCAACTGCCCAACCGACGATCGCCAGGCCGTTTCGGATAGGCCGATCGAGTTTCCCCTCGACGATGATCGGCGCATCGAGGAAGAGATGCATGCTCTCGGCAACCCCGGAAGGCGGCGCAACATCGCCCTCCGGACCAATGTCGACGGCTTGGACGGGAACCAAGAACGTTGTTTCCTCACCCTCCCGGTTCACCGCCGTGAGACTGATCTCGTGCTCGCCCTCCTGGGGGTGGGCCAGCCTCGCGGTGAAGCGGAACCCCGATCTTCGGGCCTGGGCGATGCGCGGGTATTTGTTGCCGACGTCCGGACGCTCGCCGCCGTAGGAGGCACTTCCCAGCGGCGTGCCGTCGAAGGCGAGTTCCACCGTCTTGATGTCGACGGCGCTGAACATCCAGCCGGACAGCGTCAGCAGCCCGCTGCGCGTCAGCTGGATCTCGTCCCAGTGATGGCGGATCCGCTTGCTGCGCGCCGTCGGTCGGCCGCTTCCCCGAACTTCGATGGCAACGGTCTCGGACCGCGACACCCCGCCGATCGCAGTCGCCGTGACGGCGAGCTCGTGGCGGCCGGCGTCGAGGATGTCGTGAGCGTAGCATTTGAAGGCAAAGCCTGACTCGCCGGCGTTCGGATAGCCGTCATGGTCGGGTGCGACCTCCGGCCGCTTCCTGCCATGCTCGGCAGCGCCGAGAAGGTTGCCACCCGCCGATACCATCACACTCTCGATCGGGGTGAGCGACAGCGCCCATCCCTCGATCGACAGAACGCCACGCTGATCGACCTGCGAAGCATCGATCCCAAGGCGCATCGGCGGCCGGCCTGCACCGGCCCTCCTGCCTATGGCCGCCCGGCTGGCGGCGCCCGACTCTACCTCGATGTCGACCGGAATGGCTCGCTCCCAACTGTTGGCGTCGACGAACTGCGGCCCTGCCGATCCGGCCGCGATTCCTTGCATGCAAGCGGAAAGCCACCATGGCCGAACAGCGTCGGATGTTCGCTGCGGGCAGGCGGCTGCCTTTCGTTTGGGCAAGCGGCCGAGCCCGGCTCGCCGGTCCGTCCGGCCGACGGCTCCCCCGCTTCTTCAAAGACGCCGCTCATACCAACCAATCACGATCCGCCAAAACGACACGTCATCCGATCAAAGTCGCGGCCCTCACAAGGACGAAATGGCCTTTGCCGCCGCCAAATCCGCGCGGAAGCGCCCCTCTTGCTCTTTTTGTCGAATTCGGCCCCGCAGCGATGCTTATCAAAACCGGGACCCAAAAGTCCACCCGCAAAAGCCCGGATTATCGGCGGCACGAGCCATTGCCGATGCGAAATTCGATCCGATGTGAGGAGGGCTTGCTGCGAGGCACTGAGCCCGGCTCCCGCCGCGCCGCCTCGGCGGCGCGCTGATTGACGAGCAAGCCCGAATTCGATTTCGGTGTGCGGCCCGGTGTCCGGGGCGCCAGAACGATCGGCTGCCGCCAAGCGCATAGGCGGCGCCAGCGAAAGACGAATAGATGAACGTGCATGCCGGCCAGCGCGCCGAACCCGCAGATGCCGCAGCTCGCGAGCCTGCCATCGTGGCGCAGGGGCTGACCAAGGTCTATGGCGCCGCGACCGCCGTCGATGCGATCTCGTTTGCGGTCGCCCGCGGCTCGGTCGCGGGGCTCCTCGGCGGCAACGGTGCGGGCAAGACCACAACCATCGGCATGCTGATGGGCCTCGTCCTGCCGACGAAGGGTACGGTTCGCGTCCTCGGCGCTGACATGGTACGCGAGCGCTACCGCGCCCTGGCGCGGATGAATTTCGAGAGCCCCTATGTCGACATGCCGCATCGCCTGACGGTGCGGCAGAATCTCCGCGTCTTTGGCCGCCTCTATGGCGTCGCCGATGCCGAGCAGCGCATCGAGACGCTCGCCGACGCCCTCGCGCTCGGCGAATTCCTCGACCGCCAGACCGGCAAATTGTCTGCCGGGCAGAAGACGCGGGTTGCGCTTGCCAAGGCGCTCATCAACGAGCCCGATGTGCTGCTCCTCGACGAGCCGACCGCCTCGCTTGATCCGGACACCGCCGATTGGGTGCGCGCCAGGCTCGAATCGTATCGGGCCGGAAAGGGGGCGACGATCCTTCTTGCCTCTCACAACATGTCCGAGGTCGAGCGGCTGTGCGATCGCGTCATCATGCTGAAGCAGGGCCGCATCGTCGATGACGGCACCCCCGCGGCCCTGCTCGAACGCTACGGCCGCGAGACGCTGGAGCAGGTCTTCCTCGATGTCGCCCGCGGCCGCGGCGCGGCAGGCGCGGAGTGAGGCCGGCGGCATGAGCGTCTTCAGCGAGGCGGCCGGTGGCTTCTCGCCGGCACGTGTCGGCGCTATGGTGCTGCGCTATCTCTATCTTCTGCGTTCGTCCTGGCCGCGCATTGCCGACCTGGTGTACTGGCCGGCCGTCCAGATGATCACCTGGGGCTTCCTCCAGACATTCATCGGCCAGGCGGCGGCAAACGGTATGCGGCCGGGCGCCGTGGCCGTCGCTGCCGGCAATTTCATCGGCGCAGTGCTCCTCTGGGACATGCTGTTTCGCGGCCAGCTTGGCTTCTCGGTCTCGTTTCTCGAGGAGATGTGGTCGCGCAACATCGCCAACCTGATGATGAGCCCGCTGCGCCCGATCGAATTCGTGGCCGCCCTGATGACGATGAGCATCGTGCGCCTTGCCATCGGCCTCCTGCCGGTGACCGGCCTCGCCATATGGTTCTTCGGCTACAACCTGTGGAGCCTCGGCGTCGCGCTTGCCGTTTTCTTCATCAATCTGATCGTGACGAGCTGGTCGATCGGCCTGGTGGTTTCGGGCCTCGTGCTGCGCAACGGGATGGGCGCGGAGACGCTGGCCTGGACGATCATGTTTCTCCTGATGCCGCTCGCCTGCGTCTACTACCCGGTGAGCGTCCTGCCGCACTGGCTTCAGCTCGTGGCCTGGTGCCTGCCGCCCACTTACGTGTTCGAGGGCTTCAGGGCGGCATTGTTCGACCACGTCTTTCGCGGCGATCTGATGGTGACCGCCGCTGCCATCAACCTTGTCCTTTTCGCCTCCGCTGTCGCGATCTTCGTCGCGCTCGTCGACAGCGCGCGCCGGGCCGGTTCGCTCCTGCAGATGGGCGAGTAGGGCCGCCGGCGGCGATCCCAGTTGGCGCCGCGCCGCTTTAATTTCGCACGGTTTTCCGCCCGCACGGTCGAGACAACGGTTGATTATCCATTTGGCACGATTGCTTTAGCCGAAGTCCGACTTATATTGTGCGATGCACAATCGTCTCGCACTCCTGGAGGTGCCGCCCGAGCACGGCAGGCGCAGCCAGGCGGTGCTGTTGTCGCCCGATTTTGGGCGGCGCGCGCCAACGGCGGCGAAAGGTCGAGGTGGTCGATGGATGCTTATTCCTATCAGCTCCTGGAGCTCGGCTACGCCGCCATTGCGCCGGCCCGCGCCGTTTCGAGCGCTGCCCGCCTGCTCTTGAGCAATCCGTTCAACCCGTGGAGCTACACGACCATCGGCCGTCGGCTTGCGGCTTCCGCCGAGCTCTTCGAGCGCATCACCCGGCGTTATGGCAAGCCGGCCTTCGGCATCACCAGTACGATGGTGGCCGGCGAACGTGTCGCGGTGCGGGAGAATGTCGTGTGGGAGCGGCCGTTCTGTCGGCTTCTGCATTTCGAGCGTGATGCCAAGCGCCTGCGGCGACCGCAGCCGCAGCTGCTGATCGTCGCGCCGATGTCCGGACACTACGCCACCCTGTTGCGCGGAACGGTCGAGGCCTTCCTGCCGACCCACGAGGTGTACATCACCGACTGGAGCGACGCGCGAACGGTGCCGCTCGTGGCGGGCAGCTTCGATCTCGACGACTACATCGACTACCTGATCGCCATGTTCCACATCTTGCGGCCCGGAGCCCACGCGATCGGCGTCTGCCAGCCCGCGGTTCCGCTGATTGCCGCGGCGGCCCTGATGGAGACGAGGGGGGACCCCTTCCTGCCCGCCTCGATGACGCTGATGGGAGGCCCGGTCGATACCCGCAAGAGCCCGACCGAGGTCAACAAGCTCGCCGAAGCGCGCGGCGTCGACTGGTTCCGCCGCAACTGCCTGGTGACGGTGCCCTTTCCCTATCCGGGCGCCGGCCGGCAGGTCTATCCGGGCTTCCTGCAGCTCTCGGGCTTCATGGCGATGAATCTCGACCGGCACGTCATCGCCCACCTCGACATGTTCCGCCACCTGGTCCAGGGCGACGGCGATTCGGCCGAAAAGCACCGCGAATTCTATGACGAATATCTGGCCGTCATGGATCTCAGCGCCGAATACTACATGCAGACGGTGGAGACGGTCTTCGTCCGCCATGCCCTGCCCAAGGGCGAGATGATGCATGGCGGCGAACGGGTCGACCTCGGCCGCATCCGACGCACCGCCCTGATGACGGTCGAAGGTGAGAAGGACGATATTTCCGGCGTCGGCCAGACCTTTGCGGCGCACGAATTGTGCCACAATCTTCCTGCCGAGATGAAGGTGCATCATCTTCAAAAGGGCGTCGGCCACTATGGGGTGTTCAACGGCTCGCGCTTCCGCGCCGAGATCGCGCCGCGCATCATCGATTTCATCGCCAGCGTCGAACACATGGCGCGCGCGGGCAAGTTCCAGGCCCTCGTTGCGGCCCAATGATCGGCCAAACCATGCCCGTCGCGGCCTTGTGCTGCAGCCCGCGCTGAAGAAAGCGGGCTGGCGACTCACCTGACATTTCTCCTATTATCGTACGATGCTGCGCCTCTTCCGGGGAAACACCAAAAGCGTTTCTGAGAACGCTTTTCTTGACGTGAGGCATGCGGGCGAGACGTTCCGCGTGATGCTGAAGCGCACCGCGCGGGCCCACCGCTTCACCTTGCGCGTGCGCGCAGCAACGCGGGATGTCGTGTTGACGATCCCGCCCCGCGGCTCCCTCAGCGCGGCCCGCGACTTCGCCGAGCGCCATGCCGGCTGGATCGGGGCGCGCCTGCAGCGCCTGCCGCGTCGCGTGGCCATCGAGCCCGGCGCCACGATCCCGTTACGCGGGATCGAGCACCTGATCGTGCATCGGCCGGGCATGCGCGGCACGGTGTGGATCGAGGGCAGCGCCGGCGTGGAACTTCACGTCGCCGGCGGCCCCGAACACGTGGCGCGCCGGGTAACCGACTACCTCAAGCGGGAGGCCAAACGCGACCTCGATGCAGCCGTCAAGCGCCATTCTGCCGTCATCGGCGTTGCCGCGCGAAAGGTGACATTGCGCGACTCGACCAGCCGCTGGGGGTCGTGCTCGTCCAAGGGATCATTGAATTTCTCCTGGCGGCTGATCATGGCGCCGCCTTTCGTGCTCGACTATCTCGCGGCGCACGAAGTTGCCCACCTTGTGCACATGGATCATTCGCCGAAATTCTGGAAACTGACGCGCCGGCTTGCCCCGCACACCGATCGGGCAGAAGCCTGGCTCAAGGTGCATGGCGCCAAGCTGCATCGCTACGTCGACACGGCATCGGACTAGGCTCGAGAAAGGCGCAGCAAGCCGACTTTCGATCCAGTCGCATCGGCGCCTTGTCACGCGATCGCCTCGACGGCGGCAAGAAGACGGGCAATGTCGGCCTCGCGCGAGAGCCGATGGTCGCCGTCTTTGACGAGCGTCAGGGTGACCGGGTCGCCGGCGAGATGCTCGACGAGCGTCATCGCATGCCGCCACGGCACGTCCATGTCCTGCATTCCCTGCAGGATATGGACCGGGCAGCCGGTGCGTATCGGCCCGCCGAACAGAAGATGGCGGCGGCCCTCCTCAATCAGGCCGCGTGTGATCGGGTAGGGCTCGGGGGAGTATTCGGACGGCCGCTGCCAGGCCCCCTTCTTCTCGATCTGCCGGCGGATCTTGAGCGGCAGGCGATCCCAGATCAGGGCTTGCGTGAAGTCGACCGCCGGCGCGATCAGCACCATGCCGGCAAGCCGGGAGCCCTCGCCGCCTTCGGCTAGAACGCGCGCTGCCAGGAGCGCGATCCACCCGCCCATCGAGGAGCCGACGAGAACGTGGCGGCCGACCTGTGCCCTGATCACGGCGAGACTCTCTTCAAGCCAGCGCCCGATGGTGCCGTCCTCGAAGCGCCCGCCTGACGCGCCGTGGCCCGAGTAGTCGAAACGAACACAAGCTCGCCCCTTGCGCTCCGCCCATTCCGCCAGGGCCGTCGCCTTGGTCGAGCGCATGTCGCTCTTCAGCCCGCTGAGCCACAGCACGGCCGGAGCGGCTCCTGGGCCTGCCAGGACAGCGATGTCGCGAGTTGCATCGCCCGATCCGACCACAATTCGCTGCACAGCGGCGTCCCGTGCGTCGCCGGCAGGCTTCGGGACATTCACCTGAGACCTCGTTCCATCCGCCCCGGATAGGGCTTACGCTTCTGGGCGACAATCTGCGATGTCTTCGTACGTACCTTGTTCAGCCTCGCATCGGACCGTTCCCATTAACCATGTATTGCATCGGCTGTGCTATTGGTTGCAGTTCACATGCAGCGCTCGGCAGGTGGATGACACAGGGCGTAACTTCGCCGTTCGCAGGCACGGTGGCGCCCCTTTTGGCCGGACGCACCGTACTGCAGATCATTCCCGAGCTCGAGGCGGGCGGCGCCGAACGCACGACGATCGACATCGCTGAGGCGCTGACCGAGACGGGCGCACGGGCGCTCGTCGCCTGCCTCGGCGGCCGCCTGGTGAGCGAACTGCAGGCCAAGGGCGGGCTGTGGGTGCCGTTTCCGGCCAAGACCAAGAATCCCATCGCCATGGGGCTCAACATTCGCAAGCTCATGGGGCTGATCCGCCGCGAGCGCGTCGACATCGTCCATGCCCGCTCGCGCGCGCCGGCCTGGGTGGCGTTCGTCGCCACGCGGCGCACGCGCACACCCTTCGTCACCACCTTCCATGGCGCCTATTCGGGACGCTCGGGACTGAAGCTTCAGTACAATTCCGTCATGGCGCGCGGCGATGTGGTGATCGCCAACTCGCAGTACACGCAGGACCTTATCGCCCGTCACTATCCCTTCGCGCGCGACAACATCCGAGTGATCTATCGCGGCACCGATTTCCGCGCCTGCTCGCCCGGAGCGGTCGATCCGACCCGGGTGCGACGGCTGCGCGAGGAATGGGGCGTGGCGGCCGACCAGCGCATCGTGCTGCTTGCCGCCCGGCTGACCGGCTGGAAGGGCCAGCGCCTCCTGATCGAGGCGGCGCGACGGCTCACCGACAAGGGCATCAGCGACGTCCGCTACGTCCTCGCCGGCGACGACCAGGGCC
>JAFAME010000324.1 GCA_019233695.1 Methylobacteriaceae bacterium | reverse complement strand
AATTCCGCTTTCAAGACCAGGACGACGAACTCCCGCGGGGTATAGTCATCGTTGAGCAGAATGACTTTGTGCAGGCGCGGTCGTTCGGTTTTCGGCAGAACCTTGGTGCGCGGCCGGGTGGCGATGTCACTCATCGGTTGGGTACTCCCGATGGCTGCATGGACGTTTGTGCAATGCACCAGATTCTAGCACTCGCAAGCCGCGGCGTCTAACTGATGGTGGTTATGCGCACGCAAGATGAAGCCATGGTGCTGTGGCGACCGGTGGGGCCAGCGGAACTCGAATTGATCCGAGCCTCCGCCATGCGCCGTTTTCCGCCTCGCCTGCCGGATCAACCTATTTTCTACCCGGTCTTGAGCGAAGAGTACGCCATCAAGATCGCTCGCGATTGGAACGTGCCCGCGTCCGGACGAGGCTACGTGACCAGATTCAGGATCTCCGCCCGGTTTCTCGAACGGTATCAGGTTCACGAAGCGGGCGGCCGCGACCACCGGGAGTATTGGATCCCGGCAGAAGACCTCGCCGCGTTCAATGCGGCTCTTATCGGCGAGATCGAAGTCGTCGCGGAATTTCCAGATCTCGCGTCGACAGCGTGACCCTGATCCGGATCTGACAGCCTCTATCTCAGCCGCGGGCAGACCTGGCAGGAATTCGTGTTCTCGGACCCGGGCTCCGGATGGAGATCGCTCGATCCCCTCTCCGAGGTGGCGCAGGAGGCCCGCCATGCCCGGTCGTACCAGATTTTGGCCTGTTCGGGATCGGGCTTGCTTACCTTGTCACCGTCGGCCGCCAGATTGCCAAGGTCGCAGAGCGCGTCGAAGCTGCCGAGGGCTCCCGCGATCTGCCACAACACGCGGGCGGACAAAGGGTCCCGCTTGCTCTCCGCGTAGAGGGAGCCAAGGCGCGTAAGCGAGGAGGCGCGCGCGGCGGTGTCAGCCGCGGATTGGGTGATCGCCCGCCGCAGCCAATAAGCCGCCTCGACCTCGTCCCTGGGCTTGCCGCCGCTGCCTTCGAGAAAGCCCGTGGCCTCATCAGCGAGGTTCTCCGCATCGACGGAGGACGCCGCCGTGCCGCGCGGCGACACATCGCCGGCATACAGCATGTCATAGAGCGAAGGCAGTCGCAGCGGTTCGGGTGGCTTTGGCGGCGGTGGTTTGGGAGGCTCCGGCGGCTTGGCCGGCGGTTTCGGCCCAGGCGGCGCGTCGCCGAAGAAACCTTCGGTCCCCGCAGCATTCCCCTGGGCCGCCACCGGTACCGGCGGGCCGGCGAGCGCCGACGCCAGGAAAATTCCGGTCGCCAGTGCGACAGACGTCACGCGCATCCCTGAACCTCGTCCGGGCGTCCATCGGAATGCGATCCCAAACTTCCGCGCCGACGTGTCATCAGACTGTCACATGCAGGCGCCGCCCTGAGCAACGCGCCTTTCGGCTCCGACTGCCGATGTCAGCCGACGATCAGTAGAGCCACACCTCTACTCTGCGGTTCTTCTCCTGGTCACCGGACGGCGGGTTGCACGCCACGGGCGCCGCCTTGCCGAAACCCTTGATCTGCTCGATATTGACGCCCTTCTGCCGCAGCAGTTCGGCAATCTGGGCGGCGCGGTCCTCCGACAGCCGCAGGTTGATATAGTCTGCGCCCCGCGAATCACTGAAGCCGATGACATAGACCTTCCGTCCGGCGGCCGCGGGCGACTTCAGATAGTCGGCCAGGCGATCGATATCGCGTACCGCGCGCGAATCCAAAGCCGACGAGCCGGTCTGGAACCGGAAGGTCACGCTCGCGCGCACCGCGTTGACCGCCAATCGCGCAAATTCGACCAGGCGCTGATTGTAGGGAAACAGGGCAACCGCAATGCCGATGCGATTGCCGCCGTAGGCAGACGTCGAGGTCGCGGGCGAAAGGCTGATGAAGCCCTTCTTTCCGGCCTGTTCCTGACCGCCAGGCCCGAGCGCGAAATCGACGAAATTCGGGGTCGCCGAATTGGTCGGATTGGCCGGGATGTACAGGAACAGACGCCGGGCCAGAGGATATTCCTCGGTTTCCACGAAGAACTCGCTTGGCGGGAAGATCAAACCGCACTCGGTCACGATGCTGAGCGCTTTGGTGTCGCGGATATAGGCAAAGCCAGTAAATCCGATGCCGCCCGGATCGCTGGCGACCTTGTCCGACAATTCGCTGCTGGACTCGAAGCGCTGGGCCGAGCCGACCAGGGTCTGTTTGGTGGGCGCGAGGACCAGCGTATTGAAGGTGTCGTAGGTGCCGGAATTCTTGTCGCGCGCATAGACATGGACCGGCACCGAGGGCCCGCCAAGATCGGACCAATTGGTGATCTTGCCGGAGAAGAGATCGGCGATCTGTGACAGCGACAGGCTGGTGACCGGGTTGTTCTTGTTCACGAGAACGACGAGCCCATCGAGGGCAAGAACGTTTTCCTGCCCCGGGGAGAAAGCGTGACCAAAGCCCGCACCTTGCAGCTTGTCGGCCTCTTCGGGCTTGACCTGCCGGGAGGCCATGCCGATGTCGGCGTTGCCGTTGAGAAGCGCTTCGAAAGCCGTCGCCGAGCCGTGGCGCGAAAGATGAGCGGCGAAGGTGCCTCCATTCGGGAGCTTGGCCTGGAACGACAGGTCGTCGGCCGTCTCCTGCAGCCACGACCAATCCGACTCCTTGGCGCCAAGCGAGGCGGCGTAGGCCTCAAGCAGCGCCGGCATCAGTTCCTCGCCGATCGTGTTCGACCCGGCAAACCGCAATGGGCCTGTGCCTGTGCCGGAGGGCTGCCCGCCATGCAGCGCCGGGCCGTTTTCCTGTCCCGGCTGCGGCGGCTGCCCGCCTTCGACGACCGGTTCGACGCTTTTGACGGCGCCCTTCGGGATGGTGACAGTGCCGTACGGGGTGATGATGGTATAGATGTCGTCCTTGATCGTGACTTCGCCGGTAATGACGTTGCCGTCCTGGGTCGTCACCCGCGAGGGTGCAGCAAAACACAGGCCCGGCAAGATCAGCATCATCGCCGAGAAAACGAGCGCCCGTAACGTCATTGTCAGTACTCCCCCTGCATCTGGCCAGCGACGGCCAGGACCATCCCCACGACAGATCGCCACACAATCACGACGCTTTGATTACGCGAATACGTCACCCTAAAGCCGCATGTCGTAGCGCCGCAAATCGAGAATCGGATCGGCGACGGATTCACCACATCGGCGTGGCGCAAAGCCGTCCTGACGATCGAGTTGCACCCTGCCGTAGTGCAGCAGATACATGTGGTAACGGGCGGTCGCCAACTCGGCGTCGCCGCAAAAGGGCTCTTGAGCGGGATTTTGCCGCGACGTGAACTGTACGAAGAACGAGACTGTCTGGCCGACCGGCCGGGCCTGATAGCCGGGAATGGAATAGTACTGGATACGCGGGCCCGCCGGGTCCGATCCACCGAAAGAGCGCCAGGCGCCGAGCCCGGTTCGCAGGTCAGCGTTGGGCTGCTCGCGGGCGGCATAGCCGGACGACGCGCCGATGGCCGCGCCGGGCTCGACGACGCGCAGATCGAGATCGATCGGGCCGGTCCACAGCACCGCGGCAACGAAAGTCTCCTGGTATTTCGAGAAGGTGACACTGCGCCGGCAGGTGGTGTGGTCCGGCAGGATCCAGGTCAGCGTCGACTTCTCCGTGAACATCGGTGCCTGGAAATGCAGGTGCCCTTTCGCATCGAAGCGTGCCGTCGTGGTGAACTTGTCGAGCGAGAAGGTGACGAGGCGATCGCGGTCGTCCGGTTCGTTCAAATCGATCGTCACGATGCCGGCATCCTCTGCGACGACGACGTCGCACGGCGATAGCCGGGTGATTGGTGGAGGCGGAGGTGGTGGAGGCGGTGGCGGTGGCGGTGGCGGCGGCGGCGGGGGTGGCGGCGATGGCGGCGGATTGTCGCCAAAGAAGTCGGTCGTGGTGCGTTTGCCCGGTGCGGCAGACGCGCTCCACTTCGCGCCGAATGTGCCGTGCAGCAGCAACAGCGACAGCGCGGCGACCGGGATCGCCTCGACGTACTTCACTTCTTGAGCCGGGCGATCGCTTCATCGGCCTTTTCGCAGCCAGCCTTCTTCGCGCGCTCATACCAGGTCAGCGCCTGCTGGGGATCGGGCTTGTTGACCTTGTCGCCCCTCTCCGACAGCAGACCCAGATTGCACAGGGCCTCAGGACTGCCCATGGCGCCGGCGATTTCCCACAATTGCCGCGCCAGGACGGGACTGGTCTCACGTTCTCCCTGGGCATAGGCAAGGCCAAGCCGCATGATCGACCAGGCCCGCCGCGCCGGGCTCGTTTCGGGCACGAGAATGGCGCGGGCCAGCCAATAGGTGCCTTCCCTAGCGTTCTTCGGGTGCCCGTTGTTGCCATGCAGGAAGGCGTTGGCCTCGTCGATCATCTTGACCGGATCGACCGAGGTCGGGCTCGTGCCCAGCGGCGATACGTCGCCGGCGGCAAGCGCGTCGAACAGGGATGGCGTCTTGACCACCGGGTCAAGCGGGGGCGGTTCTGGTTCGATATAGACGTCACCTCCGGGAGGCGGGGGAGACTGGCCCGCCGCCGGGCTCAGGGCAATGCCGAGCGCCACAATGGTGCCGGCCACGACAAAAGCAGGCTTCAACATGTTCCTCCACCCTCCTGACGTCGAACGACTGCCCCAGCTTCAGGGTCCGGTGGGGCATGGCTTGCTGCTTACGATCCTCTGCCATCTTGCGGCTTCGACGGTATCGACTGCCGGCGCGGTGTTCGAACCTGCTGCTAGCGTATGATGCGTCGAAGCGAGATTGCGCATGGCGGTGCAATCCCCCGCCATCGCCGCGATCTCCCACAGAAAGCGCGCCGCGGCGATGCCTGGCGCATCGGCGCGCGAGCGACCGATCGCGTTGGCAAATGAGATCAGCGTTTTTTCAAGGCGCAGGGGGACATGGGTCAGCTCGCTGCGTGCCGCCCACTTCTTCCAGAAATCGCCCTCCTCGGCGTCCTTCTTCCCCATGGAAATGCCGTCCGCCCAGTACTGGCCCTCGTATTTCTGCTCCTTCACCGGCACGCCGCGCGGCGAGACATTGCCCAATCCCATGAGCATCTCGTAGGGCGAGGCCATCGCGACCTCGGGCGAAGATGTTGCCGGAATCGGACGATCGCCCAACATCGGGCGGGCCAACCAGCCGCCCGCGCCGCCGACGCCGAGGGCAATGATCACGCCGAGAATTGCCGCGGTGCGGCGCGGGCCGCGCGGGGCAGGCTCGACCGGTTTTTGTTCACGGGGAAGCTCGCGCGGGAGCGGTTCCTGGATCGTCTCGAGAGCCGTCGGGGGCGCCTCCTCGATCTTCTCGATGACCTCGGTCTGGGCCTCGTCCTTCGGCTCGGCCACCACGTCGGAGGCGGGTTTTGGCACCACCTCTACCGCGGCTTCCTTGCGGTCCGGCTCGGTCGGCGCCACAGGCGCCGCGTCGGCGTCCGCGACCTTCTCCCAGAGATATTCCTCCTTGCCGGGTACGGCGAACGCCGTCTCCTCGGCACTCACCTCGCCGGGCAGCGCCCGCTCGGGCGACACCCGTTCAGGAGGTGCCCGCTCGGGAGGCGGCGCTTCCTCGACCTCGCGCACGCCGACCCCGCCAAGCGCCGGCGGCGGTGTTCTGAGCTTCCCGCCTCCACTGCCCGGCTCGACCACCCGGCGCGGTTTGCGCATCACGGGACCTGCCCGGGGGCGCGGCCGCATGAGCGGCGTGAGGGCGGGCCACAAGACGTCCGCCTCGGCGCGAATCTGTGGGATCGTGACGGTGACCTGCGTGCCCGCAGGCACGTTCTCGACGATTTCGGGGCCGACCGCGATTTCAAGCCCGTCCGGGCCTGGTTTGGTCGCCAGCGGCCGCGCGGCGGTCAGGCTCAAGCCGAGCGATTCGTCGATCGCCTCGATGGCCAGCGTCGCTTCGCTCGGCAGCGTGTCGAGCCCGCCCCAGACGATGAGGCCATGCCCCCCCTCCGGGTGTGCCGGGTCATCAACGACGGTGACCGAGCGCGCTGTCACGGCCGCATGTCTCGCGCGGAAGTGCCCAGCGTCTTGAGGATTTCGCCGAGCCGGGCATTTTCCTCGACGTTGATCGTCTGCCCTTTGACGCTGCCGGCGTTCTCTCCGACGAACGCAATGAAAGCCGTGAACCAGTCTTCATAGAATGTCGTGTCGAAGCTCGACGGCCGCTCCTCGAGCTGCGGAAAGTCCATCGGCGGGCGAGGCTGAAACACCTTGGCCGAGTCCTTGCGTGTCGGCCGTGCCGTGGGTTGGAGCTGATCGTAGCCAAGCCACATGACGAACGAGCCAACGACGTTGGCGGCGAGCATGGCGGGCTTGACGATCGAATCCTTGACGCGTGCATGCGTCCCCATCGCCGGCCTGATCTCATTGGCGAGGCGCGCGCGAAGCTCGGTGCGTGCCGCTCCTGCGATCAACTCGTCAACGAGCTGCGACATGGCGTCTTCGTGTATCATGAAGTAGCGGCACATCCGCGGGTTGGTGGCGACCGAGCGGATCGACTCGACCCAGTGCTCGACCGCTGCGAGCGCATAGCGGTCGGCCGCATCGACCGCGCCGTTGCCCTTGGTCTGGGCCTTTCCCAGGCCGAAGCTTTTGCGCAGGCTCTCTTCATCGACACCGCGGCCGTAGATGCGAACGCGATTGGGATCGAAGCGCGTCTCCAGGTTGAAGAATACGTCGCTCAGTTCGGCATCAGAGACCTGCAACAGGCGGATCAATCGACCGAACCGCTGGTTGGCGGCGCAGCGGATCAGCTGATCGATGACGTCGACTGCCGCCTTCTCGCGCCGCAGGCGTTCGCCGGCGACATCGTCGCTGACGAAGTAGCGCTGCAGGCGCTCGCGCATCGTGCGGCGCAGCGCGCCGATGCGCGCGGCGATCTGTTGCGTCTTGATATACGGGTTGCAAACCGGCGCGATGGCGCCGGCAAGATAGGTGATCCCGCCGTCGTTGAGGCGGAACGCCTCGTCCCAGGCCTTGCCTGGATCGTGGAAATGCTTACGGACGTCCGGATTCTGCAGATATTCCTCGCGTCCCCGGGCGATGCGTTTCTCCTCGCTTGCGCGCAGGGCGAGCTCGACACCGTTGTCGTCGTAGTCGATGATGTGCTTGGCCTTGAAGTTCGGATTGCGGAGCCAGTACGAGTTGTTGAAAGGATGCCCTGGCGTCCACTCGTGCGGCCATTCGTGCGCCTTGCCGAAGAAGTCGAGCAACGAGGTCTGCAGGCGGCGCGTCCAGCGGGCCGTCGAATCGTCGGATTTGCCGGCCGCTTCCTCGAATTCCGCGTCGAATTTCGTGAGCACGAGAAAGAGCGCCGTGTCGGTCTTCTCGCGCGCTTCCGGGTCGGGCCCGTGCGTGATGTCGATCCAGTCCTTGACCATGGCAGGTAGGGTTCGGACTTCCTGGTTTGACGGAGCGATGCACAGCAGCATGCTCGTCAACTCCTGCTCGGCGTTATAGCGCTCGAACAGATAGGCGACCTTGCCGCGCAGAAACAGGCTTTCAAGCGCGGCTTCCTTCTTCAGATGATTGCGGATGTCGGGCATGTGCTCGCGACTGCGGGCGCCCGGAAAGTCGAGAAGGTCGGTATGTTCGAAAAAGTCCCACGGGCGTTCGCGCAAGGCGACGTGAAGCTCGGCGATAAGTCCGGTGAGGACGGCCCTGCCGAGCGCCGCCGTCCGGCCCCCGGCCCC
>JAFAME010000250.1 GCA_019233695.1 Methylobacteriaceae bacterium | reverse complement strand
CGGCAAGTTCGGCTTCGTCGGCGGCATGGACATCCCGCTGATCCGCCGATTCGGCTGCGGCTACGCGCAAGGCGTCAAATACGTCAATCCGAACGCCGAGATCTTCGCCAACATGACCGGCACGACCGGCGCGGCGTGGAACGATCCCGTCAAGGGCGGCGAACTCGCAAGATCGCAGATCGATCGCGGCGCCGACGTCGTCTTTGCGGCGGCTGGCGCAACCGGAATCGGCGTGTTGCGTACCGCCGCGGATGCCGGAAAGCTCGGCATCGGGGTCGATTCCAACCAGAACGGGCTGCAGCCCGGCAAGATTCTGACCTCGATGCTGAAGCGGGTGGACATCGCCACCGAAAATTCCTTCACAGCGGCCAAGGATGGAACCTGGAAGGCCGGGGTTTCTGTGCTCGGCCTCAAGGAGAGCGGTGTCGACTGGGCGCTCGACGACAACAACAAGCCGCTCGTCACCGACGAGATGAAGAAGGCGGTCGATGACGCCAAGGCCGATATCATCTCGGGCAAGATCCAGGTGCACGACTACATGGCCGATCAGAAGTGCCCTGCCTGACGGCGCCCCCTATCCCCGCTAGCGGGGAGAGGGCAGGGGTGAGGGGCAACGCGACTGGCCGCGACCTCTGTTCCCGACGTGTGATGCAGGATGCGGGCGGACTCGCTGGGCCCCTCACCCTAGCCCTCTCCCCGCGGGGAGAGGGGGATTTCCGCACAATCGGCCTCGCGGGAACGAGCGGGCGCGAGCTGCCGCGCTTTTTTCCTGACAAGTCCTCGGCGCCCTGGCTCGAACAGCGAGAGCCGGAATGACCCCCATGCCTGTCGAGCGCCTCTCGGCGGCCGAGGCGAGCGCGGAGCATGCCCGGCTCGGCAATGAGATCGCCGAGCACGACAAGCGCTATTTCCGCGATGACGCCCCGACGATCTCGGATGCGGACTACGATGCGCTGAGGCGTCGCTATGAGGCCATCGAGGCGGCATTCCCCGAATTGCAGACGGTCGACTCCCTGACCCGCCGGGTCGGCTCAGCTCCGGCCGAGAAATTCGCCAAGGTCCGCCACTCCGTCCCGATGCTGTCGCTCGGCAATATTTTCACCGACGAGGAAGTCGTCGAGTTCTTCGCCCGCGTACGGCGATTTCTGGGGCTTGGCGAGGCAAGCCCGCTGGGCGTGACCGCCGAGCCGAAGATCGACGGGCTGTCGTGCTCGCTGCGCTACGAGCGCGGCCGTCTCGTGACGGCGGCGACGCGCGGCGATGGGTTTGAGGGCGAAGACGTCACCAGCAACGTGCGCACCATCCGCGAGGTGCCGGCCCGGCTGCACGGCAGCGACGTGCCGGCAATCTGCGAGGTGCGTGGCGAAGTCTACATGGGCCACGCCGACTTCGCCGTTCTCAATGAGCATCAGAAGGACGCCGGCGAGCGCCTCTTTGCCAATCCGCGCAATGCCGCCGCGGGCTCGCTGCGCCAACTCGATCCGGCCGTCACCCGATCGCGGCCGCTGCGGTTCTTCGCCTACGCCTGGGGCGAGATGAGCGCGCTGCCGGCGAAAACCCAGATGGGCATGATCGAGGCTTTCAAGCGCTTCGGTCTGCCGACCAATCCGCTGATGGTCCTGTGCCGATCCGCCGACGAGATGCTGAAGCACTACCGGACCATCGAGGCGCAGCGCGCGACGCTCGGCTATGACATCGATGGCGTAGTCTACAAGGTCGACGAGCTCGCCTTACAAAACCGGCTCGGCTTCGTCTCGCGCTCGCCCCGCTGGGCGACCGCACACAAGTTCCCTGCGGAGAAGGCCGCCACCCGCCTCCTCGACATCGAAATCCAGGTCGGCCGCACTGGCGCGATGACGCCCGTTGCAAAGCTTGAGCCCGTCACCGTCGGCGGCGTGGTCGTCGCCAACGCCACGCTCCACAACGAAGACGAGATCGCGCGCAAGGACATCCGTATTGGCGATACCGTCCGCGTGCAGCGGGCGGGTGACGTCATTCCGCAGGTGCTGGGGCCGGTCATCGAACTGCGCCTGCCGGGGGCCAAACCCTACATCTTCCCACAGGTGTGCCCCGCCTGCGGGTCGGCCGCGATCCGCGAGATCGACACCAAGACCGGCGAGGCCGACGTGGTGCGCCGATGCACCGGTGCTCTGATCTGTCCGGCTCAGGCGATGGAGCGCCTGCGGCACTTCGTGTCGCGCCGGGCCATGGACATCGACGGCCTGGGCGAGAAACAGATCCAGGAATTTTTTGCCGAAGGCCTCATCAAGACCGCAGCCGATATTTTCACGCTCGAGGAGCGCGACCGCGCCGCAGCGACGAAGCTGAAGGATCGCGAGCGCCATGGCGAGACGTCGGTTAAGAACCTTTTCGCTGCGATCAACGCCCGCCGGCGCATCGCCCTCGACCGCTTCGTCTTCGCGCTCGGCATCCGCCACGTCGGGGAAACGAATGCGCGCCGCCTGGCGCGCCACTTCGGCTCCTTCGAGGCGCTGCGCGAGACCGCCCGCGCCGCGGGCGAGGCCGCGAGCGAGGCGCGCGCCGAGCTCAACAACATCGAGGGCATCGGCGACGTTGTCGCCGAAGCCGTCGCTGATTTCTTTGCCGAAGAACACAACGAAGAGGTGCTCGACCGGCTTCTCGCGCAAGTGACGCCGCAGCCGCTCGAGGCCGTCGCATCGCGCAGCCCGGTTTCCGGCAAAACGGTCGTCTTCACAGGGTCGTTGGAAAAAATGACGCGCGACGAGGCCAAGGCCCGCGCCGAGCAGCTCGGCGCCAAGGTCGCCGCTTCGGTCTCGAAGAAGACCGATTTCGTGGTCGCCGGGCCGGGGGCGGGCTCCAAGCTCGACAAGGCGCGCGAGCTCGGCGTCAGGCTGTTGAGCGAGGACGAGTGGCTGGCGATGGTGGCCGAGAAATAAAAGATGGCAGAGAGGTGTCCGGACCCGCAAGTCGCGAACCGCCCGGTCAAGGCTTGCGCAATATCGCGATCGCTTGCCCCAATGGCGGTTCGTCCTTCCAAGGCGCCTCGCTTGCGCCGATGAAGACCTCGCGTTCGAACGTCAGATGAGTGCACCAGATGTCGATCTGGCTCCTCTCAATGAACTGGTTCAGGTGGGGAACCGAATTCGTCCGATAGGCGCCGAGCGTTCCGACGAACACGGGCCAGTGGCTCGGTTCGGCGAATTCCAGAAAGGAGAAGACGACCTTGCCTCCCGGGTGCAGGACACGCCTCGCGTCTTCGAGGTAGAGAAAGGTCTCTGCCTGGTGGAGGTGCGTGAACAGGCTGAATGCGCATACCATGTCGGCTGAGCCGGTCGGGAGCGGCAGGTTCAGCGTGCGGTTCAACATGAACCTGTAGTCGGCGGGCGCCTTTGACTTCGCGTAGTCCAGCAGCTCCGGGACTATGTCGATCCCGGTATAGTTCGCATGGATCGCCTCTCCGAGCTTGCTCGCGAGGCGGCCGCTGCCGCAGCCCAGGTCGACCAGGGACATCCCGTCCCGTAGCCCGGCGTGTCGGACGATCGCTCGTTCTATAGCGCCGATCGCCTCGTAGGCGCCGCCCACGGCGCGGCTCATTGCCTCTTCGAGCGGATGTGTCGCCATCAGACCATGAACGAGCTTGGTATAGTCCTCGACAAAGTGGGGCTCGGCCAAGCGACTGACTCCATGGACCGACGGGCGGCCGTTATGGCCGATTCGGATTGTGAAGACGAGTGGAGGCTCTCGGTCGACACCTCCGGCCGCCGCCCGAAGGGCTATTTCGTACAAGACGAAACGGCGCGGCGCCTCTAACTATACCTCATGCACGTGCATCACTCAGCGGCCCCCGCGGAGCTCGATCTGGGCGCCAGTGACTGCGCGCGGTTCTGGCGCGAGCCGCGGCACGGCGGGCTCGAATTCCTGTCGGCGACGTTTGCCACCCATCGCTTCCCGCTGCATTCACACGACTGCTACGTGGTCGGGGTGATGCTGTCGGGCTGCAACTCGTATGTGCACCGCGGAACTCGCGTCTATGCCACGCCCGGCGACCTTTGCCTGCTCAATCCGGGAGAGGTGCACGACGGCGGACCGTACGGCGATGGCTTTGCCTACCGCATGAGCTATCCGAGCCTCGCGGTCATGGCGGCGCTTGCCGAGGAGGCAACCGGCCGACGACCGTGCGGCACGCCCTCCTTTGCCGGCACGATCGGCCGGGACAATGAGATCGCAGGCCTCTTCCGCACTGCCCATGAACGGCTCGAACGAGGCTCCGATCGGCTCGCTGCCGACGAGCTCCTCCTTGGCGCCTACGGTCTCCTCTTGCTGCGCCACGCCGGGGCCGGTCCGGCTGGGCGGCCCGGCCGCGAAGCCTCGCCCATTGCCCGGGCGAGGGCCTATCTCGACGCCCATTTCGCGAAAGACATCGACCTGTCCGAGCTTGCCGCGGTGGCCGGCCTCTCACGCTATTATTTCCTGCGCGCCTTCCGGCGGGAGATCGGGCTCACGCCGCATGCCTATCTCTTGAACCGGCGGGTCAATGCGGCCCGGATTCTGCTGGCGCGTGGCACGCCGCCGTCGCAGGCCGCCGCAGCCTGCGGCTTCTTCGACCAGAGCCATCTGACCCGCGCCTTCAAGGCCCGCACCGGCGTCACTCCAGGCGCCTTTCGAGGGCATTAGGCGGGTCAAGTCGAGTATCTGCTCATCCCCGCAAAAAGCGGGGATGAGCCAATTGTCATCCCGAACCGCGAAGCGCCATCCTGCAGTGAGGCCTCGACCTCATTCGATCGTCCGTCGTCTCCCGTTTTCCGTCTATGCCACCGCGCGGATCACGCGGCCGACTTTGTCGGCGATCGCGCCGATCTGGTCCTTGCTGACGATCAGCGGCGGGGTGAGCGCCAGCGTCTCGCCGGTGATGCGCATCATGACGCCCTCGTCATGGAAGCCGCGGTCCATCGCCTCGAACGCCCGCGCCCCGACCGCATCGGGCTTGGAGGCAAGGTCGATGCCCGCCACAAGCCCGAGGGTGCGGATGTCGAGGACATTGGGCAGGCCCTTCAGCCCCATGATCGCATCGCCCCACGCCGCCTCGAGCTTGGCCGAGCGCTCGAAGAGGTTCTCGTCGCGATAGAGGTCGAGCGTGGCAAGGCCCGCCGCGCAGGCGAGCGGGTGGCCGGAATAGGTATAGCCGTGAAAGAGCTCGATGACGTGCTCCGGCCCCTTCATGAAGGCGTCGTAGATGTGCTTGCGGGCAATGACGCCGCCCATCGGCACGGCACCGGAGGTCACGCCCTTGGCAAAGGTGATCATGTCGGGGATGACATCGTAGCGCTCGGCCGCGAACGGCGTGCCGAGGCGCGCGAAGCCGGTGATCACCTCATCGAAGATGAGGAGGATACCGTATTTGTCGCAGATCTGGCGCAGCCGCTTGAGGTAGCCCTTGGGCGGCGGCAGCACGCCGGTCGAACCCGCCATCGGCTCGACGATGACGGCGGCAATCGTCGAGGCATCATGCAGGGTGACGATGCGTTCGAGCTCGTCGGCAAGATGGGCGCCCCATTCCGGCTCGCCTTTGGTGAAGGCCTGATGCTCGCGATTGTAGGTGTGCGGCAGGTGGTCGGCCCCGGCGAGCAGCGAGCCGAAGAATTTCCGGTTGTTGACGATGCCGCCGACCGAGATGCCGCCAAAGCCGCAGCCGTGATAGCCGCGTTCGCGCCCGATCAGGCGCTGGCGCGAGCCATTGCCGCGCACATTGTGGTACGCGATGGCGATCTTCAGGGCAGTATCGACTGCCTCGGATCCGGAGTTGGAGAAAAAGACGTGGTCGAGATCGCCGGGCGCCAGCTGGGCGATGCGGGTGGCGAGCCGGAAGGCCGTTGGATGGGCGAATTGGAACGTGGGCGCGAAGTCGAGCTCGGCCGCCTGCTTCTGGATCGCCTCGACGATCGGGGTGCGATTGTGGCCGGCATTGCAGCACCACAGGCCGGCAGTCGCATCGATCACCGCCTTCCCCTCGGGCGTGTAGTAGAACATGTCCTTGGCGCGCGCCACCATGCGCGGCTTCTTCTTGAACGACCGATTGGCGGTATAGGGCAGCCAAAAAGCGTCGAGATCGTTGGGCGCGAGCGAGGTGCTCAGGGCGGCGGTGGACTTGGGCATTGAATGCTCCGTAGGAAAGAGATGCTGCGGCGTGCGCGGGCCGGCGTCTATGATCCTTCGACCGTGAAGTCGACCTGGACGTTGCCGCGGGTGGCGTGCGAATAGGGGCAGATCTTCTCGTGCGCCTCGCGCACGAGTGCCTCGGCCTCGGCCTTCGGCAGGTTCGGTATCTTCACGTGCATCTTGACCGCGAGGCCGAAGCCGCCGCCGTCGCGCGGTCCGATCGACACCGCGCAAGTGACCACGGCCTGCGAGCCGTCCTTGTGCTGCTGCTTGGCCACAAAGTCGATAGCGCCGTCGAAACACGCCGCATAGCCGCAGGCGAAAAGATGCTCGGGCGTGGTCGTGCCAGGCTTTCCCGGGCCGCCCATCTCCTTGGGGACGGAGAGATCGAACGAAACCGAATGATCTGCCGCTTCGGAATGGCCGTTGCGGCCGCCCGTTGCTGTGCCGGTCGCCGTAAACAGCGGTTTGATCGACATTGCTTCCTCCCTGCAAGCGCGCGGCCCCCCGACGACATCGAGAGGCTCGCGGTACCTCGCATGTCCGGGGCGTATTGACAACGACCGGACAGGCGCCGGGCGCTCCTACAGCTGGAGCGGCGCCTCTCTTACGGCCTCGCCCTCGATTTCAACGAGATAGTTCGGGGCGGCCAATCCGGCGACTTCCAGGTAGGTTGAGGCCGGGGCAGCCTTGCCGAGCTTGCTCTCGCGCACCATTCGGTACAATGCAACCGAGCCGCGCACGGTGGTGTAGACGGTGACCTTGACAACATCCTCGACAGTGAGGTCTGCGGCAGCCAAGATGCTGAGGAAATTATCGAACGCCTGCACCATCTGTGCTTCCAGGCCCTCCGGAACCGTGCCGTCGGGGAGAACGCCGAGCTGCCCCGAAACGACGAGGCGTTTGTAGGCGCCGCCGAGGACGACGGCTTGACTATATCGCGAGAGGGGGGGCGGCACTGTCGGGGGGTTCAAGAACCGGGGCATGGCAATCTCCAGAACGCACTGCCATAGTCCTACGCTCGTTTGAGGACGGCCCGCAACAAGCTGCAGCGGAGCAGGGCTCAGGTGCGCATCGGGAAGAGGATGGCCGGGGGATTTGTTTCTCGCCTTGACAGGTCGGGGCGGGGCAGCTAGCGGCCACACATGAACGAATTCGTCCTGGATCACCGTGTCATCGAGGGCCTGCGGGACGTCGCCGACGACTATGACGTCATCCTCTGCGACGTCTGGGGCGTGGTCCACAACGGCGTGCGCGCCTTTCGCCGGGCGACCGAGGCTCTGGCCTCGTTCCGGGCGCGCGGCGGCGCGACCGTCCTCATCACCAACGCGCCGCGGCCGGCACGGCCCATCATCCGACAGCTCGACGATTTCGGCGTGCCCCGTAGTGCCTATGATGCGGTCGTGACCTCGGGAGATGTGACGCTCGCCCTGATGCACGAGCGCGCCGGCGCACCGGTGCATCACATCGGCCCGTCGCGCGATCTTGCGCTGTTCGATGAGCTTCACACGGCGGCGCTGGCGCCGCCTGCGCGCGTCCCGCTCGACGCGGCCGCCTATGTCGTCTGCACAGGCCTTTTCGACGACGAAGCGGAAACGCCGGAGGACTACGAGGCGCTCCTCGAGGAGATGGGTAGCCGGGGTCTCGCCATGATCTGCGCCAATCCCGATCTCGTCGTCCACCGTGGCGAGCAGTTGCTGCATTGCGCCGGGGCTCTTGCGGCGCGCTTCGAAGAAAAGGGCGGCGTCGTCATCTATGCGGGCAAGCCGCACGCGCCGATCTACGAGAAGGCTCTCGATGAGGCAGCCCTGCTGCGCGGCGGTCCGGTCGCGCGGTCGCGGGTGCTTGCCATCGGCGATGCCATGCGCACCGACATCGCCGGGGCGGCCGCCTTCGGCATCGACGCGCTCTTCGTCACGCGAGGCATTCACCGCGAGGAACTTCACGGCGAGGACGGAAGCCTCGATCCGAGACGTTATGGGGTCTTTGCAGCGAAGGTTCGGCACAGGCCGGTTGCGGCGATCTCAGAGCTCGTGTGGTGAGCGCCCTCGCGAAGGCGCATTAGGAGCTAAGATAGGATTGATTGAAGGCCCCCATCGCCATGCCCGCCCTTGCGGCGGGCATCCACGCGGTCGGGTTGCGGCAATGCTACAGCGTTCGTTTTTGCCGACCGATGGAGCTGCTCGACCGCATGGATCCTGGGACAAGCTCGGGCACGACGGTGCGGCCTTCACCAGCCCGGCTATTGCTGGCAGACGGCCTCAATCTTGGCCTTCAGGATCTTGGCGTTGAACGGCTTAACGATGTAGTTGTCGACGCCCGCGCGCTTTGCCGCCAGGACGTTGTCGGTTTTCGACTCGGCGGTCACCATGATGAAGCGGGTATCGGCGAGCGAAGCGTCGGCACGCACCGTTTGCAGCAGTTCGATGCCGGTCACGGGCTGCATGTTCCAGTCGGAAATGACGAGATCGTACTTCTTCGTCTTGAGCTTTTCGAGCGCCGCCGAGCCGTTGGGCGCATCGTCCACATTTTCGAGCCCAATCTGGCTCAGGAGGCCGCGAACGATTCGAACCATCGTCTGGTAGTCGTCGACGACCAGGATCGACATCAGGGGATCAATCGCCATGGGCAACTCCAGTTCGTTTGAACGGGTTTGCCTCGCGGCCGGCCTGGATTGCCGGGCGAGGTTGCGGTTTTCGAGCTGATCCTAGACGGGTCGGCTTTCGAAGCCCTTAATTCAAATACGTAAACGGCGGTGGCACGGCCGGCGACCCAATCGGCCCTGGGGAGGCATTTGATCGCAGTTTGTTGGCCGACCCTGGCGCTTGACGCTTCCCGAACGGCGCGGCAGGTTGCGGCCGCCTTCCCGAGGTCGGCGGTCGTCGGCGTCTCAGGCCCGGATCCCGGTTGCGCTTCCCTGGTTGACGGCACTCGTCCATGAACACACATGCGCCGAAACATGCCGGCGTCGACGCAGATTCGTTCGACACGGCTTCGTCGGGCAGTTTTGTTGTGGTGCACGACCCCGTCCGTGCGCCTGCCGGGCTGGCGCAGGCGGTCGTTGCGATCGGCAATTTCGACGGCGTCCACCGTGGCCATGCGGCGGTTGTCGCGCGCGCCAAGACTTTGGCCCGCAGGCTCGGCAGGCCCTGTGTCGTTCTCACGTTCGAGCCGCATCCGGCCGATTTTTTCGCCGGACGCAGCGTCGTTTTCCGCCTCACGCCCGAACCGGCCAAGGCCGCGGCCCTGGCCCGGCTTGGCCTCGACGGCATGATCGTACTCAGATTCAACAAGGCGCTGGCGTCCTTGTCGGCCGAGGAGTTCATTGCCGACATCCTGGTCGAGCGCCTGAACGCGGCGGCGGTTGTCGTCGGCTATGACTTTCACTTTGGCAGGAGGCGGCAGGGCACGCCCGCCTACCTCGCCGATGCGGCCCGCCGCCACGGTTTCGCGGTCGAGGTGGTCGAAGAGATCAAAACAGACGCTGCCGGGAGCCTCGAAGCCGTGCACTCGACGGCGGCCCGAAGTGCCCTGGAGCAGGGTGACGTGCACGAGGCCGCACGACTTCTAGGCCACCACTGGTTCGTCATCGGCGTGGTCGAGCATGGGGAGAAGCGCGGCCGGGCCCTCGGTTTTCCGACCGCCAACATCAGGCTCGATCCCTCATGCCGCCTGCGCCACGGCATTTATGCCGTGCGGGTCCGTTTCGACGGAGGCGAGCACGACGGCGTCGCGAGCTTCGGCAGTCGCCCGACGTTCGACGAGGGTCCGCCGCTGCTTGAAATCTTCATCTTCGATTTCGCCGGCGATCTCTATGGCAAGACCATGGAGGTTGGGTTCGTCGGCTGGCTGCGGCCCGAAGAGAAATTCGACGGGGTCAGGCCTTTGGTCGCCCAGATGCGCAAGGACGCCGAACGGGCCCGGGAAATGCTCTCCCGGTAGTGTCGTGCGGAGCCGTTCCCTGGGCGGGAGAAAGGCGCCCGCGCTCGAGCATTCTTCATCTGCTCACCACACGCTCACCGCGCCCCCGCGCGCTTGTCCGACAACCTGACCTCCGCATGATGGACAGCAAGCGGCCGGCGATCTAGCCTGCTAGGAGAGGCCCATTGGGGGCCGGCTCGCGTCGGAGTCGCGGCCGGCGAGACGGGGAACCGGGGAGGTAGAGAATGCGACTACGACGACGGCACGCCATTGTCGCCGCATTGGCCCTCGTCTTGCTCGGCGCGCCAAAATTTCGCTGCGCCGCCGCCGCGGAGGCCCGCCACTTCAGCTTCGGCTACGACCAGCCGCACACCACGGGCTACGGCATCGCCGCCGATATTTTTGCCGGCAAGCTTGCCGAGCTCAGCTCCAACACCCTGCTCATCGACCAGTTTCCCGGCGCCAGCCTCGGCCAGGAGCCGCAGATGCTGCAGAAGATCCGCACGGGAGATATCGACTTCATCATCTCTTCGACGGCCAATTCGGCGACCGTCTCGCCGGAGGCCGGCGTCTTCTCGCTGCACTTCCTGTTCCGCTCCGAAGACCACCTGCGCAAGGCCCTCGCCGATCCCGAAGTCATCAAGGCGGTGCGCGGCATGTTCGACGAGACGGTGAAGGGCGCTCGTGTCTTGGCGCTGGCGACGCTCGGCCTGCGTAATCTCTACGGCAAGAAGGAGATCCACGGCGTGGCTGACCTCAAGGGCGTCAAGGTGCGCGTGCAGGCAACGAAGACCGAGGACACGCTGTTTCCGGCCTATGGCGCCCAGACCGTGCACATGCCGTTCGGCGACGTCTATACCGCCCTGCAGACCGGGCTCGTGGATATGGCCGAGAACGGTATCAACGTCTATCTGTCGAACAAGCATTACGAGGCCGCCCCGATCATGTCGCTGACCGAGCACGAGGCCAACAACAGCGTCATCTGGGTCAGCGACAAGGTCTGGAACAGCCTGACGCCCGAGCAGCAGCAATGGGTCCAGGCGGCAGCCGACGAAGTGGCCCGCGTGCAGCCGGAAAGAGCCCTCGCGCTGGAGCACGAATCCCTGGCCAAGCTCCAGAAGATCGGGGTGAAGTTCGTCAAGGACGTCGACAAGTCGGGCTTTGCGAGGATCTCGCAGCCGATCCAGGATCAGATCGCCGCGAGCCTCGGCCCGCACGCGGTCAAGATCCTGGAGCTTGTGCGCAAGATCCAATGACGGGAAGCAGCAGGTCATGTCGGCCCGAGGGAGCCGTCATGGGCCAACGTGCGAAGAAATTTGCCCTGCCGTGTCATCCCGGCCGAAGCACCGCAGAGCCGGGATCCGGAACATACGACCCTTTCAGGAGCTTGTCTCCGGATCCCGGATAGCGCTTCGCGCTTCCGAGATGACGATCTGCAATTTCTTCACACGCTCATGGACGCGGGAATATTTGACCGGTAACCTGACAAGTCATTGCATCGGGCCAGCATTCGGGGGCAAGCGCCGACAAGAACTGCCGACGAGGGAGGGATGAATGGGCGCGAGGGGACTGCAGGCGATTGTGCTGGCGCTGGCGCTCGGCGCGGCGATAATCAGCGGGGCGGCCGCGGCCCCGCGGCACTTCAGCCTCGGCCACGTCCTGCCGCAAAAGACTGCCTACAGCATCGCCGCCGACATTTTTGCCGGCAAGCTCGCCGAGCTCAGCTCGAACACGCTCCTCATCGACCAGTTTCCCTCCGGCCAGCTCGGCCAGGAGGAACAGATGCTCCAGAAGATCCGCACCGGCGACATCGATTTCATCATCGTCTCGACGGCCAACTCGGCCAGCGTTTCGCCCGAAGCGGGGGTGTTTTCGCTGCATTATCTGTTTCGGTCGGAGGAGCACCTGCGCAAGGCGCTTGCCGATCCCGAGGTCATCTCGGCCGCGCGCGGCATGTTCGATGCCACGGTGAAAGGCGCCCGCGTGCTTTCCCTGGGCACGCAGGGGTTTCGCGATCTCTATGGCCGCAATGAGGTCCGCCGCGTCGATGATCTCAAGGGAGTGAAGATCCGCGTCCAGGCGACGAAGACCGAGGACACGCTGTTTCCTGCCTATGGGGCGCAGACCGTGCACCTGCCTTTCGGCGACGTCTACACGGCGCTCCAGACGGGGCTCGTCGGAATGGCCGAGAACGGCATCAACGTCTACCTCGCGCAAAAGCACTACGAGGCCGCCCCCGTCCTCTCGCTCAGCGAGCACGAGGCCAACAACTTCGTCCTGTGGGCGAGCGACAAGGTGTGGGAGAGCCTCAGCCCGCAGGAGCAGGGTTGGGTCCAGGCGGCAGCCGACGAGATGGCGCGCAGCCAGCCGGAGAAGGCGCTGGGGCTCGAAAAGGAGGCGCTGGCCAAGCTCCGCAAGATCGGCGTCAAGGTCGTCGCGGACGTCGACAAGTCCGGCTTCATGACGATCTCGCAGCCGATCCAGGATCAGATCGCCGCAGGGCTCGGCGAGCATGCCGTCAAGATCCTCGAACTCGTGCGCAAGGTTCCCTGAGGCGGCGCGCGCCGGGTGTGGTGAGCCATGAGCGGGGCGCAGGTGCAACCGGACTGGCTCGTCCTCGACCAGAAGCGGCACCTGAAATGGCGCGCCTTCGACCCTCTCGAGAAGGGGTTGATGATCCTGTGCGGCGTCCTGCTGGCGGGGTTTGTCACCACCGTCATCTGCGACATCACCACGCGCACGATCGGCCGGCCGTGGCTGTGGCTGCAAGAGGTGACGAGCGTCCTCTTCGTCTACGAAATCTTCGTCGGCGCGGCGGTGGCGGTCCGGCGCAACGATCACCTGCTCTTGACCGCGATCACCGAAGCGCTGCGGCCCGCCTGGCGGCAGGTGTTCGAGACCATGCAGCGCCTCGTCGTCGGCGCCGTCGGCCTCGCCATGGTCTATTTCGGCTATCTCAATTTCCTCAACGGCTTCGGCAGCTTCCGCATGCCCTCGCTGACGCCGATTGCCTATTGGTATGCGGCAATTCCGCTGTCGGGCGTCTTCGTCTTCCTGTTCGCGCTCGAGCAGCTGGTGAATGGCTGGTCGAACGGGTTTGCCGGCGAGGCGCGCACCCTGCAGGCAGGCAGGGCGCCGTGAGCAACGCCCTGATCCTCGCCCTGATGACCTTCCTGTTCCTGTTCCTCGGCTATTCGGGCGTGCCAGTGGCGTTCGCCCTGATGGCGGGGGTGTTCGTCGGAACCCTGTTCACGCCGATCAGCATGCCCTCGATCGTCGGCCAGCTGTTCAACGGCATCGACACCGAGCAGCTGATGGCGATCCCCTTCTTCCTGCTCGTCGGCGAGCTGATGACCTCGGCAAACGTCGTCTACCGCATCATCAACCTGTCGCAGGCCATGGTCGGCCACGTGCGCGGCGGCCTCGCTCAGGTCCTCACCGTGTTCAGCATGTTCTTCTCCGGCATGTCGGGGTCGTCGTCGGCCGACGTTGCGGTGCTGACCAAGACGATGGCACGGCCGATGGCGCAGGAGGGCTATTCGCCGGCCTTCGTCGCCTCGCTGATCGCGGCCGCCTCGACCATCGCCGCCCTGGTGCCGCCGAGCATCATGGCCGTCGTCTACGGCGCCATCGGCAACGTCTCGATCGCCGGCCTTTTCCTCGGCGGCGTCGTGCCGGGCTTCATGATCGGCATCGGGCTGATGATCTATTGCTATTTCTTCGGCCCGGTCGGCTTCCGGCGGCCGCGGGCGAGCATCGGCCAGTTCGGCACGGCGGCGGCGCAGGCCGCCATCCCGCTGATGATCCCGGTCATCCTGCTCGGCGGCATTCTCACCGGCAAGTTCACGCCGACCGAGGCTGGCGTGGTGGCGGTCGCCTACATCCTCATCGTCGTCATCCCGCTGCTCAACGCCGGACATCTGAAACACCTGCCGCGCGATTTCGTGCATGCCGGGCTCGTGTGCACGCTGCCGCTGATCACGATTGCGGCGGCTTCCGCGTTCGGCTGGATGCTCGCCTATCTGCGCGGGCCGATCGTCGTCGCGCAATGGTTCGATGCGGTGGCTGGGACGGACCCGCACCGGATCATGTTCCTCCTCGTCGCCCTGTTCGTCGTGGTCGGCGACTTCATCGAGCCGATCCCGGCGATCGTGATCTTCATGCCGGTCGTCAACCAGCTGACCGACGCGAGCGGCATCCACCCGGTGCACATGGGCGTCGTGCTGATCATCACGCTCGCCTTCGGGCTGATCACGCCGCCTTACGGGCTCGCTTTGCTCATGGCCTCGAAATTCGTCAACGTCACCTTCGGCAGCGCGCTGAAGGCCTCGCTGCCGATCTACGTGATCTTCCTCGTCACCATCGCGGCGGCGATCTTCTTCCCGGAAGTGGTGCTGTGGCTGCCGCGCACCCTGTTTCCGGAATCGGTCGGCTGCTTCAAGGCGCCTGAGGGCACGGGCTACATCTGCCCGTGACGCCGCATCTCTGGGAGCGGTCCGAGCGGCTTCACTTGGCTTCCGGCCCCTGCTACAAGGCCGCGATGATGCGTTCCGGCCACATATTTCGAATTACCGGTCCGGTCCGCGCTTGAGCGAGCTCGCGCGGCGCCGGACGTGACGCATTGCCCCGCCCGGGGCGCTCCGCCAAGAGTTTTCGAGCAAAAGGGCGAGCAGCGAGCCGTGCCTCGCCGCCAGACGATCGGTTCGACCATGAACGATGAGACCCCAAGGCCCGCCAAGAAGTCCGCGACGGACTATTCGGCGACGCTGTTCCTGCCGCAGACCGATTTCCCGATGCGCGCCGGCCTGCCGCAGCGCGAGCCCGAGATCCTCGCCCGCTGGGAACGCATCGGGCTCTACGAAAGGCTGCGTCAGGCGGCTGCCGGCCGCCAAAAATTCGTGCTCCACGACGGGCCGCCCTATGCCAACGGCAACATCCATATCGGGCATGCGCTGAACAAGATTCTCAAGGACATGGTGACGCGCTCGCAGCAGATGCTGGGCAAGGATTCCAACTACGTTCCCGGCTGGGACTGCCACGGCCTGCCGATCGAATGGAAGATCGAGGAAGAGTACCGCGCCAAGGGCAAGAACAAGGACGACGTGCCGGTCGTCGAATTCCGCCAGGAATGCCGGGCCTTTGCAGAGCACTGGCTCGGCGTGCAGCGCGAGGAGTTCAAGCGGCTCGGCGTCACCGGCGACTGGGCCCATCCCTATTCGACAATGAGCTTTTCCGCCGAGGCCCACATCGCCCGCGAGATCATGAAGTTCGCCGCCAACGGATTGCTCTACCGAGGCTCGAAGCCGGTGATGTGGAGCGTCGTCGAGAAGACGGCGCTCGCCGAGGCGGAGGTGGAGTACGAGGACTATGTCAGCGACCAAGTGTGGGTGAAGTTTCCGGTACGGGCTTTGCGCCCGCCCTACGATCATGATGTCGCCAAAGTCACCGGTGTCGTCGAGGAATTGAGGGCGTCTTCAGTTGGCGTAATCTTCATCGGCAAGGGTGATTTCGAACTTCTTCGGGAGATGCACGAAAAGCTTCAGCTCGTCATTTGGACCACCACGCCGTGGACACTGCCCGGTAATCGTGCGATCGCCTATTCCACCAAGATCAACTATGGTGTTTACCGTGTGCTGGACGCGCCCGCAGGCAACTGGGCAAGCATCGGCTCGTTTTATTTGCTTGCAGACAGACTCGCCGAGGCATTCTTCGCCGCAGCCAAAGTCCGGCGCTATGAGCGCATCGGAAAATTCAACCCGACTGCGATCTTCTCCTGTTCCCATCCGCTGGCTGGCCAGGTTCCAGGGTACGATTTCGATGTCCCGCTCCTCGAAGGCGAACATGTCACCGACGATGTCGGCACCGGCTTCGTCCATACGGCGCCCGGCCATGGGCGCGAAGATTTCGACATCTGGACGGCGAACGCCCGTGAGCTCGCAGCGCGGGGCATCGATGCACGCATCCCCTATACCGTCGACGAGAACGGCTTCTTCACCGACGAGGCGCCGGGCTTCGGGCCGTCTTCGCCCGGTGGCGCCAAGCGCGTCATCACCGACAAGGGCGAGAAGGGCGACGCCAACGAGGCCGTGATCAAGGCCCTGATCGCGGCGGGTAACCTCGTCGCGCGCGGAAAGCTCAAGCACCAGTATCCCCATTCGTGGCGCTCGAAGAAGCCGGTCATCTTCCGCAATACGCCCCAATGGTTCATTGCCATGGATAAGCCTGTGGCCATTCCCTCCCCACAGGGGGGAGGGGAGCGTGCAACCCCCACCCCCAGCCCCTCCCCACAAGGGGGAGGGGAGGGTGGTCCGGTGGTTCCCTCCCCCCTTGCGGGGGAGGGCAGGGAGGGGGGTCGTGCGAAGCATGGGACCTCGGCCGCTGCGGCAACCCCCACCCCCACCCCCAACCCCTCCTCACAAGGGGGAGGGGAAATGGGCCACAATCGGCCAGCTGAGACGCTGCGCCAGCTCGCGCTGGATGCGATCCGCGCCACGCGCTGGGTGCCGGCCGCCGGCGAGAACCGTATCACCGGGATGATCGCCAACCGGCCCGATTGGGTCGTGTCGCGCCAGCGCGCCTGGGGCGTGCCGATCGCCATCTTTGTGCGCCCCCTCGGCGACGGCCCAATCGACATCCTCAAGGACGCGCGGGTGAACGCCCGCATCATCGAGGCTTTCGATGCCGAGGGCGCCGACGCCTGGTATGCCGAGGGCGCGCGCGAGCGCTTTCTCGGCGGCCTCGTGGATGACCTTAGCGCGTGGCAGAAGGTCGACGACATCCTCGACGTGTGGTTCGATTCCGGCTCGACCCACGCCTTCACGCTCGAAGACCCTGTCCACTTTCCCGGCCTTGCCGGGATCAGGCGCCGCATCGACGGCGGCCCGGACGACGTGATGTATCTCGAAGGCTCCGACCAGCACCGCGGCTGGTTTCATTCCTCGCTCCTGGAGAGCTGCGGCACGCGCGGGCGCGCACCCTACGACATCGTGCTCACGCATGGCTTCACGCTCGACGAGCAGGGCCGCAAGATGTCGAAATCGCTCGG
>JAFAME010000199.1 GCA_019233695.1 Methylobacteriaceae bacterium | reverse complement strand
CCGCCTATCCTGATCACGGAACCGTGAACATGACGGCGGAGCAGTTCAAGAGCGCGCCGGACTTCAAGTACGCCGACTGACGCGTCTTCTGAGCGTCGACCTGGCCGAGGCACCGCAAAGGGGTGCCTCGGGCCGGGATCCGGAACGTCCACACTTCAGGAGCTTCTCGCCGGATCCCGGACAGCGCTTGGCGCTTCCGGGATGACATTGCGCGCCAGTTTCGCACGCGCTCAAGGCGGGCAACGGCCGCTTTCTGCGAATGCCTTACCTCTAGCGACCGGCAGCCGCCGTCGCCGGGGCAGGTTTGAGCAGGATCTGCCGCAGCACGAAAGCCGCAAGCGCCGCATGGACCGCACCCTGGAAGAGGTAGAGCGCCGGCGCGCCCGCAATCGACATGATGGTCGAGGCAATCGGCGGACCCAGAATGGCGCCGACGCCGTAGAGGACGATCATCGCCGCCATCACCATCACCGCCTGATCGCGGCCGCAGCGGTCCACCGCATGGGCTGCCGCGACATAGTACTGAGCGGCGTCGGCCGCGCCGATAACGAAAGCGAGCGCGTAGACCGCAAGGAGCGGCACCACAACTCCGCATCCGCCAAGCACGATCTCTGCGACGGCGGCAACCGCGGCGAGCGAGGCGAGGAGGCGGCGCCGGTCAAGCCGGTCCGACAGCCAGCCGTTCGGTACCTGGAAAGCCGCCGAGCCGATCGTGACGGCAATCATCATCACGCCGACATCGCTTGCCGAAAAGCCGACCTCGGCGCCATAGGCCGGCGAAAGCGCGTAGAGGGGGCCGTTGGCCACCCCCGTCAGAAGCGCCGCCGCGAACGCTGCCGGGGCGGTATTGAAAACCCAGACAAGGTCGAGAGACGAGTTTTTGGGCCGGCCGGGCGGCGTTTCGCGCAGCAGCAGGAAGGGCAGGGCGCTTGCCACGAAAAGGACAGCGGCCACCCCGAAGAGAACGAACCTTGCCGGATCGGCAAGGATGAAAATCTGATTGCCGGCGGCCCAGGCCGCATATTGGGCGACACTGCAGATGCCGAGCACGCGGCCGCGGGTGGTGTTGTCAGAAGCCCCGCTGAGCCAGCTCTCGACGATAGCATAGAGCCCGGTGAGGGAAAAGCCGATCAGAAAGCGAAGCACGATCCATGGGATCGGCTGAATGAGGGCCGGCATGGCGAGCGCCGCGATCGCGCCGCTGAGGCTGCAGACGGCAAAGCCCCCAACATGTCCCGCCCGCCGCACGAGCGGGGGCGCCAGGACGGCGCCGCCGAGTATGCCCGCATAAAAGCTCGAGCCGATGAAGCCGACGACGAGATCGGAAAATCCCTCGATCTTGGCGCGGAACGGCACCAGCGTGCTCATGATGCCGTTGGCGGTCACGAGCAGGAAGACCGCCGCAAGCATCAGCGCGAAGGAAACGAGGCGAAGGGGCATGTTGGCTCGAAGACCCTGGCCGGCGGGGCTCACTTCTGGAACGGGGCCGCAGGTTTGGCAATCGGTCGAGGGCGCGAAGCTCTAGGGATATGGGGTCTGGCGCCTGCGAAGGCGGTCGCCCGACGAAGATCAGCCTTGATTGGACGCTAGATCCTTGGCCGAATGGGAGGGGAATCGCCATGGTGTCGCGAAAGTCTTTGAGGCGCGCATTCCTTGTGCCGGCTCTGCTCGCCGTTTTTGTCTTTGTCGGGGCCGCGGCCCAAAGGGTTCGGGCCGACGATGCGGTGGCTGTCGTCCAGGAGCACCTCTATGCCGGCACGCTGAAGGCGGGTGAAGCGGCGCTCGCCGGCATCGTGGCCAAGAACGGCAGCGATGCGAATGCCAAGTTCGGGCTCGGCCTGATCCGTTTCAGCCGCGCGGTCGAGCGTCTCGCCCAATCGTTACATCGGTACGGCCTCAGGGCGCCCCAGGGCATCAACATGCCTTTCGTGCGCATGCCGGTGCCGGAAAATGCCACGCCCGACGTCTTGACCTACGAGGGCTTTCGGGCAGTGCTGCAGGACTTTGCGACCGATCTGCAATCGGCCGATGCCGTGCTCGCCGAAATCGGCGAAGCGCCCGTGAAACTGCCGATCGATCTCTCGCGCGTCCGGATCGACATGGCCGGCAACGGCGCCGTCGGCGACGACGAGCGCCTCATGTCGCTGTTCGGCTCCATGGAGCCTGGGGCCGCCGCCAACCCCGGCGATTTCCTCGCCGTCCTCGATCGAGGTGACGTGTTCTGGCTGCGCGGCTATTGCCATCTGATATTGGCTTCGACCGAGTGGTTTCTCGCCCACGATTTCAAGGACCTGTTCGAGGAGGAATTCGGCCTGTTCTTTCCGCGCGCCGGCATCCGCGACAGCTTCACGCGCGATGAGGATCGCGAGCGCACGGGATATACCGGCTTCGACATCCAAATCGCCGATGCCATCTCGATCGTTCATCTCATTCACTGGCCGGTCGCCGAGGCCGACCGGATGCTTCGTGCCCGCGATCATCTGTTGCAGATGATTGCCATGAGCCGCCTGAGTTGGAAGGCGATCCTGACGCGCAGCGACAGCGACCGCCACTGGATCCCCGGACCGGGGCAGACCGGAGTCTTGCGCGGCTTCGACGTCACCGGCGAGCGCGTTGTCGCCTGGCTCGCCGTGCTCGATGATGCCGAAGCCGCGCTTGAGGGGCGCAAGCTCGTACCGCATTGGCGCTTCAGCAAGGGGATCAATCTCAAGCGCGTCTTCACCGAACCGAAAACGTTCGATCTCGTGCTGTGGCTGGCGGGTCCCGGCGTGCGCCCGTTCCTCGAGACCGGCGAGGTCATCTCGTCGCAAAGCTGGGACCAGATCACGCGCGCTTTCAACGGCGATTTCCTGACCTACGCGTTCTGGTTCAATTAGAGCGCGCCGCCCTTCTCCAGCCGCCGGGACAGGGGCGTGCCCGCCGCGACCGGCGTCTTCAGGCATCCTTTCAGGAAGACCTCGGCGCAGTTCCTGGCGCGCCAGGCGATCTCTTCGGGGCCGGGAACCGGTCGTTGGCCGAGCATGGCGGCGCGCTGGGGATCCATGATCATCATGCCGCGCAACATTTCGGCCGCGAGAACCGGGTCTTCGAGCGTAATCAATCCGCGCGCGCATTGCCGCTCCAGCCACCCGGAGATGGCATAGCTCGTGCGCAGCATTGCTCCTTGGTAGAAGGTGGAGGCTATCTCGGGAAAGCGATCGCCTTCGCCGAGCACGAGGCGATTGATGCCGATCACCTCCTCATTCAAGGTCAGGCTTCCGAACGCGATGAGAATGCGTTCAAGCGCCGCGACGAGGTCGAGCCCGCCGAGAACCTCCTCGTCGATTGCCAGCATGAAGCTGCCGATCCGGTCGGAAACGATCATCCTGAACAGATCCGCCTTGGTAGGCACGAGCCGGTAGAGCGTCTTGGTGGAAACGCCGGCCATTTGCGCCACCGTCCCCATGCTCGCCCCGGCATAGCCCTTGGCCGGAAATTCCTGCCGTGCCGCCTCGATGATCAGGCGCAGTGTCTCTTCGTCTGAGCGGATTTGCGGGCGGCCGCGCCCGCGACGAAGCTCCTGCGTATTTTGTCGCATGATTATTTTCCAAATTCCCCTTGACATCGATCGTGTAGGCACTATTTTGGAAAATGTCAAGTTTCTTAAATCGGATCGGCCGGCGCTACCCGGCCCCGGTGAGCAGGAGAGATCCGATGAGCAGGCATCCAGGCGCTCTCATCCCAGCAACCGCGATTTCCGCAAGCGAGGCCGAGCGGCTCCTGACGGGCGGCGAAGCGCGGGAACCGGCAGCTCCAGATATTTCTCTCGACGCGAGCCTGCGCGCGGTCCCTGTGACGAGAGAGGTGCCGCAGCTCGTGCCGCCACCCGAGACTGGCCCCGGCGCGAAGCGACCGCTGCGCCGGCTTCTGCTCGCCGGTGCCGCCCTGTTGGCACTGGCGGCCGCGGGCCATTTCGGCTGGCAATACTGGACGGTCGGCCGGTTCGAGGTATCGACGGATGACGCCTACGTCCAGGCCGACAATACGACGATCGCTCCGAAGATTTCAGGCTACATCGCCGCCGTGCTTGTCGAGGACAACGAGCCGGTCAAGGCCGGACGGGTTCTCGCCCGCATCGATGATCGTGATTTCACGGTCGCGCTCGAACAGGCCAAGGCCGATGTCGCCGCCGCCGATGCTGCCATTGCAGACAAGGAGGCCGCGCTCGCCGCCCAGCAGTCGGCGATCGAGGCGGCGCGGGCGACGATCGTCGTCGATCAGGCGGCCCAGACCTTCGCCGACCAGGAGGACCGGCGCTACGCGGACCTCGCGGTCAAGGGATACGGCAGCGTCCAGAATGCCCAGCAGGCGGCCTCGCGCATCGCTTCGGCGAGGGCGGCAGTGGCGCGCGACACGGCGGCGCTTGCGAGTGCGACCAAGCAGCTCGACGTCCTCAAGGCGGAACTCGCGCAGGCGCACGCGAGCCTTGCCCGGGCCAAGGCCACGCAGGATCAGGCCGAGCTGAACCTGTCCTACACGGCCATCGTCTCGCCGGTCGATGGCGTGATCGGCAACCGCACGCTGCGCGTCGGCCAGTACGTGCAGGCCGGCACCCAGCTCATGGCGGTCGTCCCGACGACGGCCGCCTACATCATCGCCAACTACAAGGAAACGCAGCTCACGGACGTACGCCCCGGCCAGCCGGCCGAAATCGAAGTCGACATGTTTCCGGGCCAGGTGTTCCGCGGCCGCGTCGACAGCCTGTCTCCGGCAAGCGGGCAGGAGTTCGCCCTGCTGCCTCCCGATAACGCGACAGGCAACTTCACCAAGGTCGTCCAGCGCATCCCCGTTAAGATCGTGCTCGACGCCGGCAGCCCGCTCGCCGTCGTCTTGCGCCCGGGCATGTCCGTCTATCCCACCATCGACACCAAAGCCGACGTGCTGCGACTTGCGGCCGCCCCGAGGAGCAGGATCTGAGAGGCGGGGCAGGGGACAGCCGGAGAGAGGCAAGCCATGTCGAACATCGCGCATGGCACGGCGTTCGGGCGGGGCGCCGCCGTCCCGCTCGCCGCCGCCTCGCCGGACACGGCGAGCCTCACGTCCTGGATCGCCGTTCTCGCCGGCATGATCGGCGCCTTCATGGCCATTCTCAACATCCAGATCACCAACGCCTCGCTCCTCGACATCGAGGGCGGCATCGGCACCGGCGTCGACAACGGCGCCTGGATCTCGACCTCCTATCTCATCGGCGAGATCGTGGTCATTCCGCTGACCGACTATCTCAGCCGCGTCTTCTCGTTCCGGCGCTACATGCTGGCGAATGCCATCCTGTTCCCGCTCTTCTCGATCGCCTGCGCCTTCACGCATGACCTCGGCTCGATGATCGTCATGCGCGGACTGCAGGGATTTGCCGGCGGCATCCTGATCCCGATGGCCTTCACGATGGTGCTGACCAAGCTGCCGAAGCCGCAGCAGCCGATCGGCCTGGCGCTGTTCGCGCTCTCGGTGACCTTTGCGCCTGCCATCGGGCCGACCATCGGCGGCTACCTCACCGAAAACTACGGCTGGCAGACGATCTTCTTCGTCAACACGCCGCCGAGCCTCGTCATGGTGGTGGCGCTAGCCCTCACGCTCGAGCGCAGGCCCATGCAGCTGTCGCTGCTCAAGGAGGGCGACTGGGCCGGCATCGTGACCAAGGCGATCGGCCTTGCGGCGCTCCAGACCGTGCTCGAAGAGGGCAACAAGGACGACTGGTTCTCCTCGCCGCTCATCCTTCGCCTCGCCATCGTCGCGGTCGTGTTCCTGTCGGCCTTCATCGCGATCGAGCTGACCGTCGCCAAGCCGCTCGTCAATCTGCGCCTTCTCAGGCGGCGCAACTTCGGCATCGGCGTGCTTGCCAACGTCCTCGTCGGCTTTGCGCTGTTCGGCACCGTCTACATCCTGCCGCAATATCTCGGCCAGGTGCAGCGCTACAATGCCGAGCAGATCGGCAATGTGCTGGCCTGGACCGGGTTGCCGCAGCTCCTGCTGATCCCGCTCGTGCCGCTGCTGATGAAGCGCTATGACCCGCGCTACATCGCCTTCCTCGGCATCAGCATCTTCGCCGCGAGCTGCTTCCTGAACATCACGTTGTCGGCCGATTCGGCGGGCGACCAGTTCTGGATTCCGAACATTGTGCGCGCCGTCGGCCAGGCGCTGGTGCTGACCCCGATCAGCGCGATCACGACGGCCGGCATCGCGCCGAGCGAGGCGGGCGCGGCCTCAGGCCTCTCGAACATGCTGCGCAATCTCGGGGGCGCCGTCGGCACGACGACGCTGGCGACCGTGCTCACCAAGCGCGAGCAGTTCCATTCCAACATCATCGGCCAGTCGGTGACGCTCTACCGCGACGAGGTGCGCCGCAGGATCAGCGAGACGACGGACTATTTCCTGTCACACGGCGTTCCCGATTTCGCCACCGCGCAGCACAAGGCGATTGCGGCCATCGGCAGCATCGTGAAGCGTCAGGCCCTGATCATGGGCTTTAGCGACACGTTTGCCGTGATCGGCGTTCTCCTCGCCATCGCCGCGGTCGCCGTCCTCTTCGCCCGCAAGGCACGCACCGCGCCGGGCGCAGGCGGCGGGCACTGACCCGCCCTGTCGTCTCCCGGAAGCGGCCCTCGCGGCTATGCGGAATTCGGCTCCAGATCCCGGCTCTCCGCTTCGGCCGGGATGACCCGGACAACCTGCAGATCGGCAGCCGTGTGCGTGTCTACGCCCGCAGGCGCTCGTTCCCCGCATCGAACGGCGATTCCGGAACGATTGTCGCTTTGTGCGTGCGCCCGAGGATCTGCACGTCGAGCTCGGTTCCGATCTCGCCGAGGTCCGGCCGCACCATGGCAAGCGCCAGCGACTTCCCCGTCCGCCAGCCGTAGCCGCCATTGGTGCAGCGGCCGACCATCTCTCCTGCGTGTAGGACAGGCTCCGAGCCGCGGGCATCGGAGGGCGTCATGCCGGCCTCGGCGGCAGCCTGCTCGATGCCGTGCACTTCGAGCGTCACGAACCGATTGGCAAAACCGCGCTCGCGCCAGCGCACCAAGGCATCGCGCCCGATGAAGGCGCCTTTGTTGGGATGCACGAAGCGGTCGAGCCCCGATTCAAAGGCAGAATATTCGATCGACAATTCGCGCCCGATGAGGCGATAGGATTTTTCGAGCGCCAGCGACATCATCGCGCGAATGCCGAAAGGCTTCAGGCCGAATTCCTTTCCGGCCTCCCACAGCAGGTCGAAGATCGTGTTCTGCATCTCGATCTCGTGGTGCAGCTCGTAGCCGAGCTCGCCCACGAAATTGACGCGAAGCGCGTGGGCGCGGGCATGCCCGATATTGATGAGCTTCCCGGAGAGCCAGGGAAACGCCGCATTCGACATGTCCGCGTCGGTCAGCTTCTGCAGGAGGGCGCGCGAGTTCGGGCCGGCGAGGACGAGCACGCCCAAGCGGGTCGTAAGCGTCTCGAAGGTGACGCTACCGTCCGCCGGCAGGAGCTTCGACAGGCAGTCGTGATCGTGGCGCTCAAGTGCGCCCGCCGAGACGAGATAGAAGCGCGCCGGCGCATGCTCGTAGACGGTGAACTCGGCGCGCACGCCGCCATTCTTCGAGAGAAGGTGGCAAAGGGCGATACGCCCGCGCGTCTTCGGGATGCGGTTGGCCAAAATGCCTTCGAGCCACTCGCGCGCCCCCGGCCCGCTGATGACGCATTTGGCGAACGGCGACATGTCCTGAAGGCCGACATTCTCATGCACGTTGCGGCACTCGGCCCCGACGAAATCGAAATAGTTCGAGCGCCGGAAGGACCAGATCTCCTTCACCCTGCCGGCGGCATCGGGCTTCGGGTGATTGTGGTTGAGGAGCACGTCGGGCTTGGCGAGCGTGGCGACCTCGACGCCGTAGTCGCGCGGGGCAAACCAGTTCGGCCGTTCCCAGCCGTAGACCGAGCCGAACACGGCGCCGAGCGCCTGCATCCTCTCCTGGCAGGGCGCCCGCTTCAGCGGCCGCGCCGCGGCGCGTTCCTCGTCGGGATAGTGGGGCGTGAAGACGTTGGCGTAGGTCTCCTCGTTCTTGGCGCGCAGGTAGCCGAGCGAGGCATAGGGGCCGAAGCGGCGCGGATCGACCCCCATCATGTCGATCGAGGGCTCCCCCTCGACGATCCACTCGGCGAGCTGCCAGCCGGCCCCGCCCGCGGCGGTGACGCCGAAGCTGTGGCCCTCGTTGAGCCAGAAATTCTTGACGCCCCAGGCCGGGCCGACGATGGGCGAGCCGTCCGGGGTATAGGCGATGGCGCCGTTATAGACCTTCTTGATGCCGACCTCGCCGAACGCGGGCACCCGGGCGATGGCCGTCTCGATGTGGGGCGCGAGCCGGTCGAGGTCCTCCTGGAAGAGCTCGTATTCCGATCCTTCGCTCGGCCCGTCGAGGTAGCAGCAGGGCGCGCCCTGCTCGTAGGGGCCGAGGATCAAGCCCGCGTTCTCCTCGCGCATGTACCAGGAAGAATCGGATTCGCGCAGCACGCCCATCTCGGGAAGGCCGAGCTTGTGGCGCTCGACGATCGCCGGGTGAGGCTCGGTCACGATATACTGGTGCTCGACCGGGATGACCGGCACGTCGAGCCCGACCATGGCGCCGGTACGGCGGGCGAAATTGCCGCTCGCCGAGACGACGTGCTCGCAGGCGATGTCGCCCTTGTCGGTCCTGACCAGCCACTCGCCGCCGACCGCCTTCTCGATCGCCGTGACGGTGGTGAACCGGTTGATCTCGGCGCCTGCGGCGCGGGCGCCGATAGCGAGCGCCTGGGTGAGGTCGGCCGGCTGGATGTAGCCGTCGTCGGGATGCTGGATGGCGCCGAGAATGCCCTCGATGTTGCAGAGCGGCCAGATCTCCCGCACCCGTAAGGGGGTGAGGATATTGACCTTGACGCCGATCGTCGCCGCAACGCCCGCATAGTACATGTACTCGTCCCAGCGGTCGGCGGTGCGGGCGAGGCGGATGTTGGAGACTTGGCGAAAACCGACGTGCTGGCCGGTTTCGGCTTCGAGCGTCTTGTAGAGCGCCACCGAATATTTGTGGATCTGGCCGACCGAGTAGCTCATGTTGAAGAGCGGCAGCAGCCCGGCCGCGTGCCAGGTCGAGCCCGAGGTCAGCTCGCGGCGCTCGACGAGCACGACATCGCTCCAGCCCTTCTTGGCAAGATGATAGAGCGTCGATACGCCGACAACGCCGCCGCCGATGACGACTACGCGTGCATGGGTTCTCATCGGCGATGGTCTCCGTTCCTTCTGCCCCTGGCGGACGCGATCCTTGCCAGAGGCGGGCGCGCGATCTCATCGCGCCGCGACCTTCCCTGTCGCAGGTGCGCCGGGGGTTGCACGCGCCGATGCTTGCATGAAGCGAGGGAGGGCCGGCGTCCCGCCGCCCAAAATGGTGTGCGAGACGCGCACCCTCGGTCCATACTGTCGCCCCGTGCGCCGGCAAGTGAAGAAGCGGCGTCGCCCCGCCGGATCGCGCGCCCCCTCGAAACCCGGCGCAGTCAAGACAGAGATTGCCGGGCAGGCAACAGCTACGTTTCAGCAACCGAATCTTGATGGCGGAGATCGCTTGGGCACCCGCCTTGTTGGGCACCAGCTCGGGCCGAAGATCCCCAGACTGCATCTTATCCTGCAAGTGACGGAAATCGCGCGTGCTCATGATATCACGCGCATCAGGAAGTTCCGTGCGAACCTTGCTTGCTGGAACCGGGTTTCACACTTGCCTATTCACCATACCCTGCGACGGGCGGATACGCTGCCTCAACGCCATTCAGATTGCGCCCGAGCGCTCCTCGTCCCTGCGCCATCCATCAATAGTTCGCCCACAAGCCGGGGGTTGCGAGTTCTACGACATGGCTGTCGGGATCATGGAAATAGAGGCTGGTGCCGCCGCGGCGCCAATGCGTCTCGGCGATGATGGCGATGCCGGCCTCGGCAAGGCGAGTGCGCCAATCGGAAAGCGCGTCGGCAGGAATGCCAAACGCGACATGCAGGCGCCCCCTTCCGTCATGACCGGGGATGGAGCCCTCGTCGGTGTGGGAGTCTTCCTCGCTCATGCCGCGCTGGAAGACGAGCAGCACGCTGTGGCGGCCCGCATCGAGGGCAACGAGCCGCGGCGAGCGCAGCATGACGGCCAGGCCGAGCACGTCCTCATAGAAGCGCGCGGTCGCGGCAAGCTTCTCGGCATACAGCGATGTTTCGAGGACATGAGTGATCGAGGGCATGTCCAAACCTAACAACCCCCCAGGGGAGCAAGATGGCCGGCCCTCACGCCGCTTGCGCGGCGAGGCTCTCGGTGAAGCAGACGCACTGATTACGGCCGTTGGCCTTGGCCGCATAGAGCGCAAGGTCGGCCCGCTTCAGGAGTTGCGCCGGGTCCATCACGTCGGCGTCGTAAGCCGCCACCCCGAAGCTTGCCGTGATTCGCGGGGCCATGAAAGGGACAAAGGTCGGCTCTGTCGCGATGCCCTTGCGCAGTCTCTCGGCCGCGGTCATCGCGGCGCTGGCCGAGGTGAGGGGCAGGACGACGGCGAATTCCTCGCCGCCGAGCCGCCCGACGAAATCCGAGGCCCGCAAGGTCGTCTTGCAGATCGCCACCAGCCTCTGCAGCACGAGATCGCCGACCGGGTGGCCGTAGCGATCGTTGACCAGCTTGAAATTATCGACGTCGATCATCACGCAGCCAAGCTCCTGGTCGTGGCGCTTGGCGAGCGCCAGGCTGCGATTGAGCGCGTCGCTGAACGCCCGCCGCGTCATCGCGCCGGTCAGGCTGTCGACGGTCGCGAGCAGGCGAAGATCCATCTCGTCGACCACGATCCGTGCGAGATCGTTGAGGATTTCCGCATTCTGCCCGGTGATCGAGCGTACCTTCGTATCGAGACAGCAAAGCGTCCCGATGCTGTGGCCGTCAGCCGTGCGCAACGGCGCGCCCGCGTAGAACCGCAGGTAGGGGGCACCGGTGACCAGAGGATTGGCCGCAAATCTAGAATCGGCCCGAAGATCGGGAATGACCATCGGAAAGGTCTGGCGGATGGTATGGTTGCAGAGCGAATGCTCGCGCCGCAGCTCGACCTCCTTCATGCCGCGGACAGATTTCATCCATTGCCGTTGCCCGTCGATCAGCGAGAGATAGACGATCGGCACATCGAAGATCAGTTTCGCCAATCGGGTGATCCGGTCGAACGGCGCTTCGGCAGGAGTATCAAGGAGCTCATAGCGACGAACCGCGGCCACCCGCTCGCTTTCGCTCGTCATAATCGATCCAGCCACCTTTGATCATCCGGCTTTGCCGGATATTAATCCATCCGACCCGCCAAACGACCGGCCAAGATGATGATTGCGCGCGCTTTTTGCGCTTCATCGCCTTCGCCCCGTTAGCGAAACGCCTAGAATTCAAGATGTCGCGTCTGCACAGTCCCTGTGAAGAGATCGCAGATCGTCTCCCCGGACGCGCGAAGCGCGATCCGAGATCCGGCGACAAGCTCCTGAAAAGCTGCATGTTCCGGATCCGCCGCTGCGGCGCCGATGCCACGGCAAGCCGATTTCGTCACGCTCGGGAGCGGCGCGCGCTTCGCCGGTGACGCTCGCAGACAAGGCACGGCCGGTCCGGGATCATCGCCGCAGGACGCCCTGGCCTAGCTATTTGGTGTTGCGGGGCGCTTTTTTGCGAAGTTTGCGAAGAAGGAGCAGGACATGAGCGACGTTGCTGCCGCCCCCGCTCCGGCTGAAGGTCGCCGCGGGCGCGAAGCCCGGCGGGCCGCGCGTGTGCAGCGCTCGGCGGTCTCCATCCCCTATATCAACCGCAACCTGCCTTTGACGGAGGTGCTGAGCCTCGAAGGCCTCGAGCTCATCGAGCACAACGCCGAGCGGCTCCTTGCCGAGGTCGGCATCGAGTTCCGCGATCTCCCCAAGGCGCACGACCTGTTCCGGGCCGCCGGCTGCGACGTGAAGGGGTCGCGGGTGCGCTTCCCGCCGGGGCTGGCGCGCAAACTCTGCGCCACCGCACCCGCCGAATATATCCAGCACGCCCGCAATCCCGAGCGCAGCGTCCATATCGGCGGCAAATCGACCGTATTTGCCCCGAATTACGGCTCACCCTTCGTGCACGACCTCGACAAGGGGCGGCGCTACGGCACGATCGAGGACTTCCGAAATTTCGTGAAGCTCGCCTACCTGTCGCCCTTCATCCACCATTCGGGCGGCACGGTGTGCGAGCCGGTCGATCTGCCGGTCAACAAGCGCCATCTCGAAATGGTCTATGCGCACATGCGCTATTCCGACAAACCATTCATGGGCTCGGTGACGCATCCGCTGCGGGCGCAGGACACCGTGAGCATGTGCGAGATCCTGTTCGGCAAGGATTTCCTGCAGAGCAACACCGTCTGCACCAGCCTGATCAACGCCAATTCGCCGCTCGTGTGGGATCACATCATGCTTGGCGCGGCGGAAGTCTACGCCGCCAACAACCAGGCCTGCATCATCACCCCGTTCATCCTGTCGGGCGCGATGAGCCCGGTGACGGTTGCCGGCACGCTGACGCAGGTGCTTGCCGAGGTGATGGCGGGAACGGCCTTCACGCAGCTGATCCGCCCGGGCGCGCCGGTCATCTTCGGCACTTTCGTCTCGACGCTGTCGATGCAATCGGGCGCGCCGACGTTCGGCACGCCCGAGGCTGCGCTCGCGATCTATGGGGCAGCGCAACTGGCGCGGCGCATGAACATGCCGTTCCGCACGGGCGGCTCGCTGTGTGCCTCCAAGATCCCCGACGCGCAGGCCGCCTACGAGAGCGCCCAGACGCTCGTGCCCACGCTGCATGCCGGCACCAATTTCGTTCTGCATGCCGCGGGCTGGCTCGAAGGCGGGCTGTCGGCCTCCTACGAGAAATTCATGCTCGACTTCGACCAGCTTGGCGCGATGCACGTGCTCGCCAAGGGCATCGACCTGTCGGACAACGGGCTTGCCTTCGAGGCGTTCACGCAGATCGAGCCTGGCGGCCATTTCCTCGGCTGCGCCCATACGCAGGCGAATTTCGAAACCGCGTTCTATCGCTTCTCGCTCGCCGACAACAATTCGGTCGAGCAATGGGAGGCCGAGGGCAAGCTCGATGCGGCGCAGCGCGCCAACAAGGCCTGGAAGAAGGCGCTCGCCTCCTACGAGCCGCCGCCGATCGACCCGGGCCTGGACGAGGCGCTGCGCG
>JAFAME010000504.1 GCA_019233695.1 Methylobacteriaceae bacterium | reverse complement strand
GTCACAATACTCGCAATTGCAAGGACTCACGCCAGCAAGCTCGTTCGGCAGGTCGCATCCGAGCAGCCCCGGACGAATTTCCGCGACCCCCCTCCCTGGCCCTCCCCCGCAAGGGGGGAGGGAACGGCCCGGCAGCTCGGATTGCGAGCTAAGCTACTGCGCGGCGCCGCCAGACAACTTCTCGCCAATCATGCAGTCGACGGCAGTCGCCTGAACGGTGGTGATCATCCGGCTTTGAGCAGGCTCAGTCGTCGCGATTTCCTGAATGAGTTTTCGACGGATCGCCAGGGGCAATTGGGACACCTCGGTGACCGGATACAGGAACGCTTCAGGGCCCCCGATCACGCACTCGCTGTAGTAGTCGGAGAGATTGGCAATCACGGCCTCCCTCGGCCCGAGGTCGATCGGCAGGCCGTTGATCGTAATGCCCCGGGCCACGACGGCAGCCCGCGCGGCCACGACCGGCCCTCCGGCATTGTTCGGGCCATTGCCTGAAACATCGATGGCACGGCGCGGTGCGGCAAATCCGCTCTTCTCGATCAGTCCTGCAGAGAATAGCAGCGCGCCTGAGATCGAAGTGCTCCGCAACCACTGCAAAGGCGCCTGGCTGAGCCGATCAGCGAAGTCATTGGCGCCGGCGCTTCCATCAACCATCATCCAGGGCACCACAACCTTTTGGGTATCCGGATCCGACCATTCGACGAACGTGACTGCAATACGGCCGAGGGTACCCCTCTTGATCGCCTCGACCACTGCAGGATTGCGGAACGCTTCGATGTAGCCGCTGCGCGCGACCGTTGCTTCGTCACGATCCATTGGCCGTGACACGTCGACCGTGATCACCAGCTCCAGGTCGACCTGATTTTCCCCCGCCTTCCCGGTCGCTGCAAAGCAGACGCCGCAGGCACTCATCGCCCCGGCGATCCAAACGATCTTGCGCAATCCTGCGAACCGCATCGCGATGGCCCTTTCCGATGCCTGAAGGGGCAAGCTTACCCCGAGGTCGCCTCCGGGGATAGCGGTGCCGATGAAGGCGATCTTGAGGATAGTCGAGCCCTGCCATGGCGCCGCGCCAGCCGTTCACTCTGATCTATCGCGGTCCGCCAACCCGGCGATATTCAACTGCGCGATTACGCTGGACTTCAGAGGGTTCGCGTAGAATAACCTACCTATACTGGACCTCTATCTGAACCGCGGCGGTGCCCGGCGCTTCGTGCCCACCGTTGAACAGGAAGACCGACCTCGGCGCGCGGCCTTTCACTGTCCGGGGAACCTGTCATGGAGGGAAGGGACGCGCATGCCAGCGCTAAGGCAGCATACCGATTGCGAACAGCGCCGCCGAAATCAGCCAAAGCCCCCTGATGCCGTGTCTGATGATCCTGGCTTTCGGGTCGGGAGAGTTGGGGATCGACACAAAGGTCGAGATAGTGGCGATGAAGAAGCCTGCCGCGAAGGTCGCGGCATGAGGTTGCGGCCGCAGGAAAAGTGCTGCGGCATTGGACACTGCGCATAGCAACGAAGTCGCTGGCAGGGTCGAACGGCCGGGGGCGTTCGCGTGGCGATCCATCACGGAAAATCTTGTGTTTGCCATTGATCGATCGTGCTCTTGCGCGCGCCGCTGCAGCTCGGCAGCCTCTTCGAAGCGAGCCGCGTCTGTTCCTCGGACTGCATCCTTGCCCAGTCGCGCCTCGGCGAGGACTTGGAAGTTGCTTGCCAGCTGCGCAGCCTGGGCGCGTACGTCCGGCGACAGCTGCAAGTGATCCGTTGGGATGCGGAAGGCGTCGGGCCTGGTCTTTCGATAGATGATCTGAATCCAGGCATCCGTCAGGGTGTGGCGCGAGGCATCTTCGAGCCGCCTCCCGTCGCCATGCCGAAGCTCAAACCGGTCGTCGCAAAAATCGAGCGGTGACGAGCCAATGGAAATAACGCCGTTAAGCAGCTCGTACCCATTGTCTCCAAGCAGGTTGGTATAGAACTTGATCGTCGGATAGACCATCCCGTGGTCACGGTGACCCGTGAGCGGCGCACTATGGCGCGCGACCCCGCCGACCTTCAGCAGCTCGTGAGCGACATGAAAGCCGTTGATCGGGTTGATCAGATGCTCGATGGTTCCTTCGTTGTTGACGAAATCGAACGCCGCTCGCAGGTGAAGAGGCGTCGCGAACGTGTTGAGGTCGAAATATTCTGCTCCATACGCTCGATCTACATCAATGGAATGGTAATCGATGCCTATAGATCGATATATGGATGCCACGAGTAGAGGCTGGCCAGTCGACGTTACAGTCTCGATCGCTTCTTCCGAAACACGCTGATCAGTCAGGAACGTCCTGACACGTCGCCGGGCTGCCCCTTGATCGCCATAAAACTCCTGTCCTCCGAACTCAATGAGGCGGCCACCTCTCGGCAACCATCCCTTCTCTAACCAGTTTGCGGTGTGAGAATTGAAATAGTCTGCATTGTAGCCCATCGTCGACTCGTTATATCCTCCGGATAGCGCCGCAATAACGCGCCATAAACGCTGCCAGCACTGCGCCCCACGGTGCCAGCGGTCCGGCAGCTATTCATCGGCGTGTGTAACCAACCATGATTCTACCCTACCGTGCAATCGCGGGCAATCCAGAGGCTCCCGTACCGCTGAAATTCGCATATTGAGACTTTCTCGCTCAGACGGTCGCGATGTGCGGGCAGGGGCCTGAAAGCAGGTGGGCGTTCGACGCCGAATAGGTAAAACTGTATGTATCAAATACTTAAGTTGTGGCGGAGAGAGTCCGCCTAAAATCGTGAATTACGATGGATTTCAAAGCGTTAGAAATCTACATTTTTTCTGCCCACGTTTACGCGCCGAATTCTGGCGCACACGGGAGTACTGCGGCGGACTGACGCAAGCGTTTGGGACGAGCGTCTCGCGCGTGCTGGACACCCTGTCCCTCGGCCCAAATCCGTGCCATTGAGCGCCGCTGTGCAAATGGTCAGCGATATTCAACTGCGCGATTACGCTGGACTTCAGAGGGTTCGCGTAGAATAATCTACCTATACTTGACCTCCATCTGAACCGTCTCTGTGGATCCATTTCTCCCGGCCTGGCTAGGGCGTGGGTGAAGGCGCGGCGATGGCATCAGGATAGAGGAAATGTGCCACGGCCTGGACCGCCCAGGCGTTCAGCGGCCCGGGCGTCAGCTGGTCCTGGTTGAGGATCAGAAAGCAGTCGTTCTTCACTGCCGGCAGGTTTGCGGTGATCGGGGAGCTCTTCAGGAAGGCGATGGAGTCTTCGCCTCGGGTGCCTGAATTGCTTCCATTCTTGACGATGATGCAGTCCGGCTGGGCGGCGATTACCTGCTCCCACGAGACCTTCGTGTAGTCCTCTTTGAGGTCATTGAAGATGTTGCGGCCGCCGGCGAGCGTGATAAGGGCATTGGGCGTCGAAAGTCCCGCGGCGGTGCCCGGCGCTTCGTGCCCACCGTTGAACAGGAAGACCGACCTCGGCGCGCGGCCTTTCACGGCAGCCTGGACCTTGTCGACTGTATCCTGCATCGCTGCGATCAATGCCTCGGCCTTGGCGCTGACACTGAAGATTTTTCCGATGTTGCGGATATCGGCGTAGGTTTCCTGCAGATCCTGGCCGCGGACGCCGAGTGCACTCGCGGTGGCGCCTTGATTCTGCCGGCCGCCCGAATAGCTGCAGGATCCGAATATGACCATCGTGGGGATGCCGCGGCTGGCAAGGCCGTCGGGTGAAAGCGGCGTGCCCTGCTCCAGGCCGTAGCCATATCCGGCGTAGACGAGGTCCGGCTTTGCCGCCGTGATCTGTTCCAGGGTGAAAGCGCTTGTAGGAAAGATGGGGACACTGGCGTATTCGGCCTTGTAGCCGGAGACAGGAAGACCGCCGCCGAAGTCCCCCACCACTGAGGCGCCGAGCCCGAGGGCGAGGAAGTACTCGGTGATGTTCGGGGCCGGGGTAACGATGCGGGTTGGCGCCTTCGCGATGGTCACCGGCTGCGCGCCGCAGACATCCAGGGTGATCGGGTATTGGGTCGCGGCGGGTTGGGCGTAAGCGGCACTGGCGCTGAGCAGCGTGCCAATGGAGACGATCACGAACGTGATCCGGCGCGAGATGGATCGGTTGAGCCGCGCAAGCGGCAGCGTTTTCGCGGTCATGGGCGTGATCGTCTTTCAGCTCTGAGGTTGTGTCAGGTGGGGAAGCGAACCGCAGCGGAGGGTGCCCGCCGCGGCAAGAGGTGCGGCGTGCCGTGCTCGGGGTGCGGGATGACAAGGACCTCGGCCGCATAGACGCGACGCACCAGTTCGGCCGTGACGACGTTCCGAGGCGGGCCGCCTTCCACGATGCGGCCATCCAAGAGGATGTGAACCTCTTCGCAGAAGAGAGCGGCGAGACTCAAATCATGCAATGCGGCGAGCACCGTGACGCCGAGACCCGCGGCGATCTCAAGCACCTGAATCTGGTAGCGGATGTCGAGCTGATTGGTCGGCTCATCAAGAATCAGATGGTCGGCGCCCTGCGCGATCGCGCGCGCGATCAGCACACGCTGCTTCTCGCCGCCGGAAAGCGTATTGAACGGCCGCTGCGCCAGATGCGCGCAGCCGACGCGCTCGATCGCATCCTTCACCGCCGCATGGTCATTTTCGTCATCGGCATCGAGCAGACCTTTGTGCGGCGTTCTGCCGACCATCACGAGTTCGCGGACCGTGAATCCGAACTCGACCGCCGCGTCCTGTGCGACCGCGGCGACCCTGCGAGCGGCCTCGCGGGGAGGCATGGCCAAGAGGTCGCGTCCGTCCACCAACACTCGCCCCGTCGCTGGGCGGTGTGCCCGATAGATCGCCTTGAGAAGTGCGGATTTGCCGCTTCCGTTGGGGCCAAGCAGACCGACGAACGAGCCGGTCGGCACCGAGAGATCGATATCGCTCAAGACGCGTCGGCGGCCGAGGTCCACGGAGACCCCTTGGAGGGTCAGGCTCATCCTGACACTCCGTAGAAATACGGCTGCCGGCGGATAAGAATGAGGAGGATCGGCGCACCGACGAAAGCGCTGATCACGCCGAGCGGCATTTCTTGCGGGGACACGAGCGTGCGCGCGAGAAGGTCGGCCAGCACCATGAAGTTGGCGCCGAGGAGGACGCCCGCCGGAAGAACCCGCCGGTGGTCGTATCCCACGACGAGCCGAACGATATGCGGCACCACAAGGCCGACGAAGCCCACGACTCCGGCGACGGCCACCGTTGCGCCGGCCGTAAGCGAAGCTATCGCAAACAGGCTCCGGCGAAAGCGCGGGACATCGATTCCGACGGACGCCGCCACTCCATCACCCAAGGCGAGCGCATTCAAGGCACGCCTCTGGAGAACCAGGAAGGTCACCGATACAACGAGCGCGCAGGTGGGCACCACCAGCTGGTCCCAGTTCGCCCGGCCAAACGAGCCGAGCAGCCAAAACAGGACGCCTTGGGTTGCCTGTGGATCTCCCTCGAAAATCAGAAAGCTGGTCATCGACTGGAACAGCGCCGAAATCACCACGCCGCACAAGATCAGCTGGGTCGAGCCAAGGCCGCCGCGTGTGCGCGCCAGTCCAAAGACCGCCATCATCGCCACCACGGAGCCGAGAATGCTGCCTGCAGAAACCGCCCACAGACCGAGTCCACCGAAAACGCCGAAGAGGATCACGGCCGTCGCACCGACGCTGGCGCCTGACGACACGCCGAGCAGGAACGGTTCGGCCAGGGGGTTTCGCACCAGCACCTGCATGACGACGCCGGACGTCGTCAGCGCGCCACCCACCACCGCTGCCAGCACGACGCGCGGAAGCCGCAGGCCCCATGTGATCTGGTCAGCAACCGTGCCTTGGCGTTCGCCGCGCAGGTGGTCGAGCACCACCTGCCAGACCTCCATCGGCGCGAGCCTCACTGAACCCAGCGCAACTGCGAGGGTCACCACCGCGAGCAACAGGGCAAAGGCAGCGACCAGAACGGGCGCGAGCGCAAGCTGCGCGCCAGCACCGGGGGGTCTTGCGTGTTCCCTCGATAGGTCCACGGATTCTCCAGGGGGTGCGTGGGCAGGAACGGCCGAACGGGCGCGGAAGGACGGCTTGTCTAACGCCGGCGCTTTTCGCGAAGGGAGCCCCGGCTGAAGTCTCGGAAAACGGAAAAGCGCCTAGGTGCCGTCATGCGAACCCCCTGCCGAAACACCTCGTTCGGCCCCGGTCGATGTGACGGCAGGTCTCCTGGCTCACGGCTGATACGTTCTGCGCCGCCTTCCCAGCCCTCAACGGCCAGTGGCATCGGCGCGAAACTCGCCGTTTACAGTTGCGAGGGCAGCCACGGTTTCGGCCCCCGATGGGTATCCGCACCGTGTTCCCTTTTAACTCCGGGCTCTTGCGGCACCCGAAGACCGTCGAGGGCATCCTCCTGTTGCGCCCGGACGAAGTCAAGGCAAATGTCCGGCGAGCCTCTTGTCGAAGGAAAGGGAGGCGAATGCCAGCGCCTCTTGCAAGTGTGTGAATCGGCGAGCTAAGGCAGCATACCGATTGCGAACAGCGACGGTCTCGCGCGTGCTGGACACGCTGTCCCTCGGCCCTGATCCGTGCCATTGAGCGCCGCTGTGCAAATGGTCTGCCGCACCATAGCCTGGTCGCTGGCGATCGGCATCAGCGTGCTGACGCTCGTCCCGCCCGGGTTGCGTCCGGTCACCGGCCTGCCGCATCTTGTTGAGCATCTCGCTGCGTTCGTGGCGGCCGGAGTCGCCTTGGCGCTCGCGTATCGACGGCATGTGGCCTTCCTTTTCGCATGCGCCGTGGTGTGGACGGGGGCACTGGAACTGGCACAACTTTTGGTGCCGGGGCGGCATTCCCGATTGAGCGATTTCCTCGTGGATGCGGCCGGCGCCTGCGCCGCAATCGGCTTGGTGGCAGCTGGTTCGCGCCTCGCGCCAATCGATCGCCCTGAAATGCGTCGTTGAGGGGACAAGGCCCATCACAACAGGTGGGCAAAGCCTGGCGAAGGCCGATCGCGGGCGCGAGCTCATGCTTTCGAGCATCTAGCTTGTCGCGGCATTGACATCCTCCGGTCCACGAATTGCCGCTTTGCGGACAATAGTCCGCATGGGAGATTGTCGATGTCGAATTGCTGCGCTGCTGTTGTCGGCGCTGTCACCCTGGTAATCGCGGAGTTGGGGGGATTTCCCGCGCTCGCTCAATGGTATGAGCCCGGCGATTACAATCAGCCATACGACGAAACAATGGCACCGGAGCCGGGGCGCCTCGTTTACGGCGACATGCTGCCGCCGCTAGTCGCGATACCGTATGGAGTGCCTGCTGAGGGCCGATGGGATCGCTTTCGTGCCCGGTCGTTTGGGGGAGTTCGCGCTCGACGCGATCGTCGCCTGAGTTGGCACAGCACGATCACGCGGCGGCGCGAGCTCAGCCGACAAGGATTCGAATGGAAGGTCGCGGCCGGCATCGGCCGCACGGCCGATTTGCCGACGGTTACGCCGCTTGCGAACCTCGACAATCCGCCTGGCGCGGGTGCCGGTGCGTTCCACCACGCTGGACCTATATGGAATCGGGGGCCAAGTCCGATTTCACCAAACAAAAGATGCATGCCCATCACAGAAAGGCCAGCTGAGTATGACGGCACTCTTGTAAAGCTCTGCCGTGCGGCAGCACGCCTCTAACCATGGGCGACTGTCTCCGAAATCGAAAGAAAAAGTGCTTTTACGTTAGCTTAAGCGCATCGAAGCGGGAGGGCGACTCACAAGAGCCGCCGAGAGCGCCCGGGTCTGTCTTGACAGTCGCCGACGTGCCCGTATGACGGCGATGGAGACCGTTGGGCAATGGTTCTGGGCTCGGGCTGTGGTCCGTCACAGTCTCTTCCAACGCCAATGCAGCACACCATCAACGTAGTGGTATTGCCAGTAGTGTGGGATGTCGTTTCGGCGAGCCGAAGCCTCCGCTCGGTAGATGGGCGGCAGTGACATTGGCTTGCCGGTTCCCACCTTGTCGGGCGCCAGGCGCAACGCAGCGTGACATAGTCTCACAAGAACCTCGTCTGCATCTGGCGACGCGAAGACCGCGGCGCAGCCCCTTCCCTGCGGAAGGCTGGTGCCTTGATCCCCCGTGCCTG
>JAFAME010000107.1 GCA_019233695.1 Methylobacteriaceae bacterium | reverse complement strand
CTGAGAAAGGCAACGGCGACGAAAATGTCTTCGAGTGCCGCAATCAATGCAGCGTGTTCGCTTGAGACGGTGCCGACGGCGATCAGGTACCCGGCGCCATCAAGGATCAGCACGAACAGCATTGCGCCGGTCAACTTCAGATGAAGGGTGCGGGCGAGGGCCGGCAATCCGTTAGCGGCACGATCCTCGATGATCCGCCAAGCGTAGAGGGCCGCGCCTGAATAAGCGAGCGCGAGGCCGAAGAGCACCGTCGGCAGGCCGAACTGCTGGAAACCGAGCAGGGCCGTCAACAACCAGATCACCGAGGCGAGGAGGCCGAGCCCGACGGTGCCGCGCGGCGCACGGTAGGGGCGAACGGCGTCAGGCATGTCGCGGCGCAGCAGCCAGGCCGCGACATTGGGCATGCAAATGCCGATGAGATAGGTGAAATTGGCCGCGGCGATCATCCAGATCGGATCGCCGGCGAGCATGAAAATGACCGCAAGGCCGGCCGTCAGCAGGGTCGCCAGCCAAGGACAATCGGTGGCCGATCGCCGTGCCAGGAAGCGCGGCAACAGCCCGTCCTCGCTGAGCTGGGCGAGCGTTCGCGCGGCCCCCGCCAGCGGCTGGAGCGTTCCATGGAACATGTTGAATATGATGAACCAGACCGCGGCGGCCTTGCCGAAGCTGCCGAAGATCGGCGCAAAGGTCGGCCCGAGCACCAGGGCCAGGTCCTGGCCGAGCGGCTCCGGCCCGAGAACGCCAAGCCAGACTACCGGAAGGACGACAAAATATACCCCTGCCATCATCGCGCTTGCCAACACGGCGCGCGGGACATTGCGGTTGGGATCGATGGTCTCGCCGACATGGCAGGTCGCCGCCTCGAAGGCCGGCGCCGCAAAGCCGATCAGATAGAGGCCGGCCATGACCGAAGTGACACTGCCGAACCAGCCGGGAAAGGGGGTGGTCAGCTTGAAGTGCATCGCCTGACGCCAATCGACCTCTCCGCTCACCAGCGGAGCGAGGACGGAAAGAAAGGCCAGCGAAGCCGAGGCGGTGGCCACAGGAATGGCGAGCCGGGCGACCCATTTGATTCCGCACAGGTTGACGAGCGTGAACAGCGTAACGATCGCGCAGGCGAGCGCCTCGACTGGAAGTCCGGGCAGGAACCATTGCTGAAGGGCGGCGGCCGAAAGCAGTGCGGTCAGTCCGCAGGTCGGCACCCAGCCCCACCAGTAGCAGGTCCCGGTCAAGGCCGAGAGCACGGGGCTATAGGGCCGGAACGCCTCGGCGCAGGCCGCAGCGATGCCGCCGACCCGGTCGGGCCACATGACGACGAGCTCGGTCCAGGCCGGGGCGGCAGCCCAGCTGAGCAGCAGCCCGACGATGAGCAATGGGACCGCCGCACTTCCCTGACCGGGGATGCTTCCCTGCCCGATGAACAAAGCCGCGATGAGGAATAGGCTCTGGTTGCTGCCGCCCATGGCAAGGGCGGTCGTGCCGATCCATCCAAGCGTTCTTGGGTGCGCAGGTCCGGGAATTTCGTCGCGCGCTGCGGACCTCTCCATCCTGCCGCTTCCTTTACTGCAATGCGTTATACCGATTCTGCAGCGCAGATCGGAATGATGAAGAAATCAGTTCGCCGTTCTCATGTGGGAACCGCAAATTTTAAGAGACAATCAAATAGCGAGGCTTTACATTCTTAAATTGTTTGTGATGCAAGGGGACAAAATTTGATTAAGCTTAACGTTTCGATTTCGAGGCCATTGTGCGAGCATTGCGAAGCAATTCAGCACCCGACCGCGACTGAAAACGCATCATGCTCTAGAGCAACGCCGCAAGGCCGGCGGCCAGCGCCACAGCGCAGACGATCGAGCAGACCACCAGCAATGCTGACAGGTACCAGCCCTGCGGCCGCAGCCTGTCCAGGGAATTGGAGGCGGCTTGCCTGACGAAGCGGCACTCAGCCGAGGCGATCCTCTTTCGTCATGGCCGGGCTTGTCCTGGCTTGTCCCCGCCATCTACGCGGCGCCACTGCAACAAACCTCGTCCTCGAAATGGCCTCTATTTTCCCGCGCTGCAGCCCCTCATCCGCCACCGAGTGGCGGAACCTCTCTTGCCGGAGCTGCCGGAAGAAGGACGGCGGCTGGCAGCCCTTGCCTATGACTTGGGCCGCGCGCTGGCCTTGAACACCCTGTAGCACTCGGGGCTGAGCTGCGTTTGCTTGGCGTACATGCAGGCGATGATCTTCTTTTCGTCGGGAACGAGGTCCTTGCACAAGCGCATCGCATCGGCTTCGCAGTAGCGGCGCTGAATCTCGCGCGTATTTGGCGCGGCAAGGGCAGGCGACAACGAAGTCAACACGAAAAAAGCCAGCGCGAAGGTCGATCTCATGGCGACGACTCCGATTTCGAGCCCCAAAAACACTATTCGGCAGAGCAAAGCAGCTGAAGTCCGAGGGTGGCTGCGCAGCAGACGTTCCTGTGGACAATCGCATTGCGACGGGGTGAGAGCAATCCTTCGCGCAATGCCGATCCGGGCATTCCGACACCGAGCTTGGGCTTTGCAGCAAACGCCCGCGTTCTGGCATATGTCGCCAGGCCGGGGCGAGTCGCCGACCGGCCTTGCTCGACAGAGGGGACGCAATCATGAGGAAAATCGCACTTTCGCTCGCCGCCCTTGGGGCGATGCTGTCGGGGGCGCTCCCGGGAAGCCTTGCGCATGCGCAAAACGACAACTCCTGGGTGGCGAGTTACGGCACCAGCGGCAATCCCTGCACCCGGACGCAGCCGTGCCAGCTCTTCAGCCAAGCCATCGCCGTCACCAACCCCGGCGGCGTGATCAATTGCATCGATCAGGGCGAATACAGCGGAGGCGGCCGGATCACCATCAGCACCGCGCTGACCATCGATTGCGAGGGTGTCCAGGGCCGCGTCTTTATCGATGCGGTGACGACCGCATTCACAGTGAGTGCCGGATCGAACGATGTCGTCACCCTGCGCGGGCTCGAGATCGACAGCAACGGTGGGGGTTTGGCGGGCGTCGAACTGACAAGCGCCAAGGCTCTGCACATTGAGAAATGCGTCATTCACCATTTCCGTGCCACCGCCCCCTACGGCTGGGGGATCCTGGCCTGGCCCGGTGGCAGCGGGACCACCGAGCTCTTCGTCTCCGACACCGTCCTGGAGAACAACGGCGATGTCGGGCTCGGCTCTGGCGGAGGGATCGACGTGCGCCCGACCGGCGCAGGGAACATCGTCAAGGCCGTCCTCAATCGCGTGGAGGCGCAAGGCAACTTCTTCGGGATCAGGGCGAGTGGTTCGTCGTCGAGTGGCGGCGTCGTCAACATGACCATCCGCGACAGCGTCTCGTCCGGGAACGGATCAAACGGAATCGTCGGCACCAGCGGCTTCGGCAACTCCGCGGTCGTGATCATGATCGACCGCTCGGCCTCGTCCCACAATGCCGCCGGGTTCGGCGTCATTGCCGACGGGCCGATGACCACGATCCGGCTCGGCAACTCGTCGATCGCCGGCAACATCACCGGGGTTGGCGCCACCAACGGCGGCTCGCTGCAATCGTTCAAGACGAACCAGATCAAAGGCAATTCCACCGACGGCACGCCCCTGCCGGCCGTCAACCTCGATTGAGGCGGTGCGGGCACGTCGCGCCCCTTCTCCCGATGGGAGAAGGTGGCCGCGGAGCGGCCGGATGAGGGGAAAATCGATCGCCAGACCGGAGGGTCGTGCGGTCCCGCGCCTATGAAATAGCGCTGACCTTCCAGCGCAGTAATCCCTCATCCGCCGCCAAGTGGCGGAACTTTCTGCCGCAGGGAGAAGGGGTCCGCGCGCTTCATCCGCCGGCGCCTACTTGGCTTGCCGCGGATGGAAAATTGATCAGCGTTCCGCACCAAGCGTGGGCTTTGCAGCGAGCGCCCGCGTTCCTATGCTCCTCAGGCCGGAGGCAGCTGGCCGACCGGCCTCACTCCACACAGAGGGGACGGAACCATGAGGAAAATCGCACTTTCGCTCGCCGCCTTTGCCGCGATGCTGTCGTTCGCACTCTCGGGAAGCCTTGCGCATGCCCAAAACGACAACTCCTGGGTGGCGAGCTATGGCAGCAACGGCAATCCCTGCACCCGGACGCAGCCATGCCAGACCTTCAGCAAGGCCGTCAGCGTCACCAATCCGAGTGGCGTGATCAATTGCATCGATCAGGGCGAGTTCGGCGGCAGCGGCGCGATCACCATCAGCACCGCGCTGACCATCGATTGTGAGGGCGTGCAGGGCCGTGTCCTTGTCACTCAGTTGGCGTCCGCATTCACAGTGAGTGCCGGCGCAAACGACGACGTGACCCTGCGGGGGCTCGAGATCTACAGCGACGGTGGGGGTTTGGCGGGCGTCGAACTGGCAAGCGCCAAGGCCCTGCACATCGAGAAGTGCATCATTCACCATTTCAACGGCGGCTGGGGGATCCTGGCCTGGCCCGGCGGTAGCGCCGGGACCACCGAGCTCTTTGTCTCCGATACCGTCCTGGAGAACAACGGCGGTGGCGGGTCTGGCGGAGGCATCGACGCGCGCCCGGTCGGCACAGGGAACATTCTCAAGGTCGTCCTCAATCGCGTCGAGGCGCAGGGAAACTTCTTCGGGATCAGGGCCGACGGTTCGTCGTCGAACGGCGGCGTGGTCCAAATGACCATCCGCGACAGTGTCTCGTCCGGAAATGCAGCGAACGGGATCGTCGGCACCAGCAGTTTCGGCAGCTCCGCGGTCGTGATGATGATCGACCGCTCGGCCTCGTCCCACAATGCCGCCGGATACGGCGTCATTGCCGACGGGCCGGTCACCACGATCCGGCTCGGCAACTCGTCGATTGCCGGCAACATCACCGGCGTTGGCGCGACCAACGGCGGCTCGCTGCAATCGTTCAAGACGAACCAGATCAAGGGCAATTCCACCGACGGGACGCCCCTACCGGCCGTCGGGCTCGATTGAGGCGACCGGCTCCGGGGGCGCCCCTTCTCCCGGCGGGAGAAGGTGGCCGCGGAGCGGCCGGATGAGGGGTAGATCGACCGCCAGACCGGGAAGGTCTTCCGACCTCAGCCCATAAAATAGCGCTGATCTTCCAACCCAGTAACCCCTCATCCGCGGCCAAGAGGCACCTTCTCCCACAATAGGCTAGCGTGCGCACACATCTTTGAAGGAGGAATTGCGGTTGCATGATTGGAATCGCATGTGATTCTGTTTCTGCTGTGGTTGATTCGGGGAGAATCGGCGATGGCGGAGTTGAGCATTGGATACTTTG
>JAFAME010000266.1 GCA_019233695.1 Methylobacteriaceae bacterium | reverse complement strand
AGCTGCGAAAGGCGGCAAGCAGGCGCGCTGCGACCTGCGGATTCTTCGGATCGAGCGTCAGCACGATGTCGACCAGGAAGGACTGGCCGGCACCGTCGCGGCGATTGAACTGGGTGGGGTTGCCCGTCGCAAAGGCGGCGATCAAGGCGCGCACCCGGTTTGGATTGGCGAGCGAAAAGGCGGGATGCCGCATCAGCCCCATCACCCGGTCGAGCGTGCCGGGCTCCGGGATCATCGCTTGCAGCGACAGCCATTTGTCGATGACAAGGGGGTCGCCCGCATAGGATTTCTGGAACTGATCCAGCGCCGCTTCACGAGCGTCGCCCGCAATGAGTGAGAGGATCGCGAGCGCGGCGATCCGATCCGTCATGTTGTTGGCGCCGTGAAGCTGCCGCGCGGCGAGGTCGGCGCCGAGCTCGGGATCGCCGACGGCGACGAGGTCAAGCATGGCATTGCGCAGCGCCCGCCGGCCGGCGCTTGCGGCGTCCGGAGTGTAGGGCGCATCGCTGGCGAGCGACTCATAGAGTCGCAGCAGCGTCTCGGAGAGGGTGCGGCCGAGCGAGGCGCGCAAGTATTCGCGCGCCTTGCGGATGGCATCAGGATCGACATCCTGCCCGATCTCGCGGGCAAGATCGCCCTCGCTCGGCAGCGTGACCGCTAGCGCCGTGAAGGCCGCATCCCTGGGGATCGCGCCGCCATTTCCGAGGAGCGAGGCAAAGGCCCGCTCGAAGTCCGGGTCGGAGAACGGCTCGACCCCGCCGCGCACGGCCGCTATCGATCGCAGGAGGAGGCGCGTCGCGTAGGTCTGGCCCGCCTGCCAGCGATTGAAGCTGTCGCTGTCGTGCTTGAGCAACACGTCGAGATCGGCTTCCGTCAGATCGGCTTCGACGCGAACCGGCGCCGAACCGGCTCGCATCAGGGATAGTGCGGGACGGCGGCCAACGCCGAGGAACATGATCCGCCGCGTCGGGGAGGAGAGCTCGAAAACGCCATGCGAGAGTTCCAACTCGGAGGCGCCGTATGTGTCGTCGACGGCAAGTTCGAGGTCGCCCCCGTTGGCAGAAACGAGCCCGAGCGCGACGGGGATGACCACCGGCTCCTTGAGCGGCTGGCCCGGGGTCGGCGGCGTCGCCTGGCTGAGATCGAGCGTCAGCGTCTGGGCGAGCGGATCATACTCGGTGCGCGCGCTGACGAGCGGCGTCCCGGCCTGCGAGTACCACCGCATGAACTGGTCGAAGGACCTGCCGGAGGTCTCGGCGAAACAACCGACGAAGTCCTCGACCGTCGCTGCAGTGCCGTCGAAGCGCTCGAAGTAAAGGTCCATGCCGCGCCGGAACGCATCCGCGCCGATCAGCGACTGCAGCATGCGGATGACCTCGGCCCCCTTCTCGTACACGGTCGCCGTATAGAAGTTGTTGATCTCATGGTATAATTCCGGCCGCACGCTGTGCGCGAGGGGGCCGGCGTCCTCGGCGAATTGCAGCGCCCGCAGGCTGCGCACATCGGCGATACGCTTGACCGGCCGCGAGCGCTGATCGGCCGTGAATTCCTGGTCGCGAAAGACCGTGAGGCCCTCCTTCAGGCTCAGCTGGAACCAGTCGCGGCAGGTGATTCGGTTGCCGGACCAATTGTGGAAATATTCGTGCGCGATCACCGCCTCGATTGCGGCATAGTCGCCGTCGGTGGCGGTGTCGGGCAGCGCAAGCACGTATTTGTCATTGAAGATATTGAGGCCCTTGTTCTCCATCGCCCCCATGTTGAAGTCGGACACCGCGACGATATTGAAGACATCGAGATCGTATTCGCGGCCGAATTTTTCCTCGTCCCATGCCATGGCGCGCTTCAATGCGTCCATCGCATGGGCGGCGCGCGCCTCCTTGCCGGGTTCGACGTAGATGCCAAGCGCGACGTTCTTGCCCGACCGTGTCGTGAAACGATCGGTGAAGCTTGCGAGATTGCCGCCGACGAGCGCAAAGAGGTAGCTCGGCTTCCGGTGCGGGTCATGCCACACCGCAAAGTGCCGCGACGTGCCGGGGATATCGCCGGATTCGACAAGATTGCCGTTCGACAACAGCACCGGCGCGTCGGCCTTCTCGGCCTCGATGCGGGTCGTGTAGACCGCAAGCACGTCCGGCCGGTCGAGAAAATAGGTGATGCGCCGAAAGCCTTCGGGCTCGCACTGCGTGCAATAGGCGGAGCCCGAGCGGTAGAGACCGGAAAGCTGGGTGTTGGCTGAAGGGTCGAGCGCCGTCTCGATAGTCAGCATGAACGGATGCTGCGGCGGGGCCGCGATGGCCAGGCCGTCCGGCCGGGCGAGGCCCGAGGCAAGAGGGAGCTCGTCATCATCGAGGATGACGCGCGTGGGGACGAGCCCGTCGCCGTCAAGGATAAGTGGCGCATTGGCGGCGCCGCGGGGATTGGGCCGGATCAGGAGAGTTGCGCGCACGCGCGCCTCATTTGCGTGCAGGCGGACATCGAGGTCGACGCGATCGATCAGGTAGTCCGGCGGCCGATAATCGACGAGGCGGACGGGCTTGGTTTCGGTACGCATCGATCAGCCTGAGTTCACTCCGGCACGCGCGAGGCGTGGTTCAGGATCAGCAGCCACCGGTCGCCGCGCTTTTGATAGATCTGGGTCGAGATGACCGAATAGGTCAGCGCCGTTCCATCCTTGGTCTTGCCTTCGACGGTGACAGGAACGACCACCGAGGCCGTCGTTCCATCGACGCGGACCTCCGGGTCCTTCGTGGTCGGCTTCAATTCCGCCCAGAAGTCGAAGGTCTTCTGCCAGTCCTGCTTGACCGCGTCCCATCCGACGGCAGGGGTCTTGTCGCGCGGGTTGATCAGGACGACGTAGGGTTCCTGGGCCCAGACATTCGCCATCTTTTCAAGGTCGCGCGCTGCCAATGCAGCATAAAAGCCGCCGACGGCTGCCTTGACCGCTTCGCCATCTGCCATCGCCGCCGCCGCGGCGGGGGCGGGCGCAGGGCTTGCGGCGGCCGCAGGCGCGGGCGCCGGATTGGCGGAGGTTTGCATTCGGCACTGGGCAATGAAGTCCTTCTTCGTGAACCCGTGTCCCTCGATCGTTGCCTTGCTGGTCCTGTACTCGTCCTCGCAGGCCTTGGCGCTTTTGAGCTCGGCCTCGGCTCGCCCCGCAAGCCCGGTCAGCCCGACAACCGCAAGGAGCACGATGGAACGGAGGTGCTTGCTCATGATCAGGCTCCTGCCGAATCGGGCCGGACACTGCGACGCCCGAGCGATCATAGATCGCAAACGCGCCGTCCCGCTACGGTCTCAACGAGCCTTTTCGGATGCGCGAGGATGGCCGGATGCAACCCGTGTCGGCGGCGGCTTCTCAACCCGTTCCCTGCGTCACGAGGCCTCAGCGCGGCGCTCGGCCCGCCCGCTGCTGCTCCAGCGCGATCACCGCGTGATTCTTGAGCGTCACCCCTTCGAGGCGGTGCTTGGCGCATAGCCTCGCCAACTCGGCCGCGCGCGCCGCCTCGTTGGCCGGCGCCGACACGCTGTCGACGCGCGTCGAGATGCGCACGCCCTCGCCGGGCGCCGCGACGAACGGGACCTTTGCGGCAGCAAGCCGCAGATACCAGTCCCAGTCCCAATAGTGCGGCAATGCCTCATCGAGGAGACCATGCGCCTCGTGCAGGTCACGGGCATAGGCAAGGCCCGAGACGAGAAGCGTGTTGTCGCGGCGGATCGTCTCGTGGTCGGCATATGACCGGAAGGGCACCCAATCGTCGTCGGCCGCGCCCGGCCCCTCGCGCACCAGCCGGCCGGACGTGTAGGCGAGGCACGGCCTGTCGTCGAGGGCGGCTGCGAGAGCGGCGAGATGGTCAGGCCCCGTCCACCAGTCGTCGTCGTCGAGAAGGGCGATGTAGCGGCCCCTCGCCTCCCGAAGGGCCATGTTCCGCGCCGGCACCTGGCCGAGCCGGCCCGTGACGATGGTCGTCAGGCGCGGTAACCGCTCGCCGCTCGTTCCCGCGGAGGACACCAAGCGTTTCCCTCCCACTTGCGGGGAGGGGTTCGCGCCAGCGAGCGCCTGCGCTGCCGCGGCACCATCGCCCGAACCGTCGTCGGCGACGATGAGCTCAAACTCCGCGCCGCGCTGCGCCAACGCGGAGCGCAGCGCTCGCGCCAGCATCTGCGGCCGGTCTTTCGTCGGAATGATAATGGTGAAGAGAGGCATCGGCAACCATTTCCCTCCCCCTTGTGGGCTTGCGGCGGGCTTAGGGTGGGTTTGCAGATCTCGGCGCGGAATTTGAATCGGCGGGTGGCAGGAAGGCGAACGGAACTGCGCCGGTCAGACGCGCGGCAAGGCCTCCAGCGGCGACAACCCATTTATTTATTTGCCTGGGCTGACCGACACGATGGCGCCGGCACCCACCTTGACCGTCGTGTTCTGCACAGCCTTGTTGATCAACGATTTCAGCCCGGCGTGCGTGCACTGATGCTCGATATTGTGCATCGCCGCCAATGCCTCTGCAAGATTGGGGAATTATATACTTGACTCCCTCGTCTTCGGGGGGAAATTTTGCCGCCGCTACATCTTTCGGCCGACCATTACGCGGAGCGTCGGATTAGGTCTCAGCATCGGCATTTGCCTTTCGCCCCAAGCGCCGGCGGTTATGCCTGCGGCATTCAATGCAGTGGAAAGCGTTTGGCCTACGCGGGCGAAAGTAGGCGCCTCAGAGAACTCCCAGGTTATCGTCACATCGCGAACGTTGACGCCCTTGCCAATGCCTACGGTTACGGCGTCGTCGCCCTCCGCAAAGCGGATGATATTCGATTGCGGCCACCCTTGGTGCTCAAGCCCAGCCGCTTTTAGGGCATCCCTAATTCGGAATAACAATTCAGTTGTCTCTGGCTCAATTGGGCTTACCGCTAAGGTGAACGGCGTTCCGGCGAATGAGAGCATAGCATCGACAACAGAGCTAAACCCGGCATCGTCTAGTCGTCTCCAATCTCGGTACTTCGCCAATTCAAGCTCAGCGCTTATGGCGCGTATGCGGGCTTCGGCCGCCTCTTTGAGGGCCTGGGCAGCGCGGTCGTTTGCTTCTCCGGCCTCTTTTTCAGCCGCACCCAGTTTGTCGTTAGATCGACTCCTTAATTCGGTTTGGATGCGGCTATCCCACATACCAAACGCCACTTCTCCGATAATGCCAATCGCGATGGCCATATCGGGCCAAATTGATAGTCTTAGAAATATTTCGTACGGAGGATCGCGCCAAGCAATTACAAGCTCTGCCGCGACAGAGAGAACAACCAATGCGCCGCACCATATAGCCCATGCTTCGCAGGATGATGATGCGCCTTCTAATTCAAGGTCTACAGCGTTCTTTGTTCCTTTTGGCAGATACCATGCTGGTAGGCGCAACTTTCGCACGTTCCTTCTCGCCTTGGCATCCTGGACGCTAGTCTGGAGCGCGATCTTTGCGACGTGGTGGTACGTCGGATGGCTCCAATGACGAAGCATGTACTTTCGACAGCTTTTTTGCCAGCTTCTTACGCTTTTTCGCGGGCTTTGATTTTGGCTTCGGCCTATACGCCAAAACCACATCAGCAATCGCGTCTAGTTCTTTCGGTACCTTTGGCTGATCGCTCATTGGATCAGCCCCTTATAAGTGAGGCGCTTTCCGGCCGTTCCTTCGACAAAGCCTTTCGAGCCGCGTCATGGTGTGGTTCTTGACGTTGCCCTCGTTGAGCCGGAAGG
>JAFAME010000146.1 GCA_019233695.1 Methylobacteriaceae bacterium | reverse complement strand
AGGGCTCGCAACAACCGCTCCGGCGGGATCGATGGCCGACCAACGCTGGCGTAGAGCGCATCGAACTCGCTGCTCAGCCGATCGAGGGCGGCATTGACGATTTCCCGGATCGGCCGCAGCGGATGGTCTCGCCGCACCCTCGCCTCGAGATCGATGTACGAAAACAACGAACCCGAACGCTGATCCGATCCCCGCATCGCCGTCTCCGATGGAATCATGCTCCGTCGGTTGAATCACAGCAAACTCGCCGGGGCGACCTCTTTTTCCTCAGCCTGCTAGTTCGCCGTTATGTCGTGAGCGTGAAGTTAAATCTATCAGAGGTGGTGCCTGCCGTGTGACGAGCGGCCCGGTCGGCCGAGTTTTACGCGAGGTCTTCGGAGGCCGCCGCGTCGTCACCGTCAGCCAACAGCGCACGAAAAGCGCCAAGGTCTCGACAGTGAGCGTCTGGTCCTGCTCCAATCGCTGGATGTCGGCGACGGTGAGGAAGTGCGCGATGCTGAACTCGTCCTGCGGCGGCATCAGATAGGTTTTCTGCTCGGCTTCGACTTGGCTCATACACCGCTCCCGTCTCCTAGGTGTGCCGGCGCGCCCGCGATTCCTCCGCCGACACCGAGTTGGAATCTCGCCTTTGGTATTGGTTGTCGAGCGGCCGCGGCCCCGCGTGTTGGCGCGGGAGCTAGTCCGAGCCTGATCTGGCGATGCGGATGTGGACCAACGCCCGCCAGCCACCGTGAGACCGATACGAAAGCACTAGCCCGCTGAGCGACGACAAACCGCCCCGGGCTAACCACATGAGATTGCTATGGCGGCGGACGATGGGTCATGGCCGGAGGCGCCGGTCGTGTCGAACAGCAGGGACCTCGGCGATGGCAGACAATGTGCTGGTCTTTTATGGCTCCTACCGCTCCGATCGAGTCGGGATCCGCATGGCGATCTTCGTCGTAAGGGAACTTCGCGCTCGCGGCGCCGTAGCCGAGCTGGTCGACGCCAGAGAGGTCGGCCTGCCGATCATCGATCGGATGTACAAGGAGTACCCTGCGGGCACAGCGCCTAAGGCGATGGGCGACCTCGCCGAGAAGATTCGCGCGGCGGACGCCTTCGTGTTCGTCATCGGCGAGTACAATTTCGGTCCCCAGCCGGGACTGAAGAACCTCACCGACCACTTTCTGGAGGAGTGGTACTGGCGCCCCGCCGCTGTGGTCAGCTACTCACCAAGTCGGCTGTCCGGCGCCCGTGCGAGTTCGGCCTGGCATCCCATTCTGTCGGAAATGGGTATGATCGTCACCTCGAGCACCGTGGCAGTGGGGCCGATCGCGGGAACCTTAAATGAAGAGGGTCAGCCGATCGGCGAGCCCGGCCGCCTGACGCAAAAGGCCTTCGTCCGCGTGGCCGACGACCTGGCCTGGTGGACCTCGGCGGCGCGTCTGCAGCGCCTGCAACAGGCCCCACCCTACTAGGCTGGGTGGCGAGACTTCCGCCCAGCAGGTCGACTGAAGGCCCGTCAGGCCGCCGCCGAGCCGAGCCGCGAGGTTAGTTTGACGCCGAAGGTCGGCGGTGGGCGAGCCGGGCGGTGACGGTATCGACGCTTGCCGCGGTGTTGAAGGCGACGCGATTGGTCGCGTAGATGCCGTTCGTCAGGTTTTCTCCGAACACTTCCGTCTCGAGACAAATCCAAATTTGGTGGTAGCTGAGTGCACTTACTGGATTCGAAGGCTGCAGACCTGCGCTTTGATGGCGAATTATCCATCAGCCCTGGAAGCCGTGCTCAAAGCTTAGACGACGTCGCCGAGATGTACCTCGTGAAATCCCGCGACGCCTACCGGTGCTGGGATGCTCACGGCAAGGTGCGGCAGCTCGAAGCACGCCATCCAGGGCTGGCAAAGGCCGATCTACGCGGCGCAACGAGAGAGGAGCCGTCGCCGAATCAACAGTTCGATGTCGCCACCGTCGTGAAGGCGTCGCAGGCGCTGTCCAGTGAAATACTCCTGCCAAGCTTGATAGGCCGATGCGGATGCTCGTTCCAATCTCGGGGGCTTCGCCACTGCCCTGCGCGATACACAAGGGCCCCACGTGGCACAGGTCGACGCCGTTCAGGCGGCGATCAATCACCAAGGCGGCGTGGCCGCCTCGCTGGCCGATCTGGTGAAGATGAGCGCCAGGTGGGACTGGGCGGCGCCTGACGCCCGTCGCCGACCGGCACCCCTACCAAGGTATCGCCGATACGATCGTTCAATCGCGGTTCCGCGGCCGACGCATCAAGTTTGGATCCCACCAGCGCCAAAGGAGGCTCCCGTGGACGGAACTACCGCCCCCGCAACGACGACCGCCGTACAGCTTCGCCTGACCCGTCAAACTCCGGCCTGTTGGCGCGTGACGATCGACAACCCGCCGATCAACGTCATGGGCCCGGAGACGGTCCGGCAGTTCCAACAGATCATCGACGCCATCGAGTCCAGCGAGGACCTGAAAGTTGTCGTCTTCGACAGCGCCATCGACGGCTACTTCCTCAATCACTCCGACTTCACGGCCAAGATGGGGGATCTGACGAGCATGGCGCCTGGCCCCACTGGCCTGCCGCCCTGGCCCGACTTCCTGGTCCGCCTGACGCGCGCGCCGGTGGTGTCGATCGCCCTCATTCGCGGGCGCGCCACTGGGAATGGCAGCGAGATCACGCTGGCCTGCGACATGGCGTTCGCCAGCCGCGAGAAGGCCATCATCTCGCAGTGGGAAGTAGGCGTGGGCTTGGTCGCCGGCGGCGGGCCGATGGCGCGACTGCCACGGCTCATCGGCCGCAACCGCGCCCTCGAGGTGCTGCTGACCTCGGAGGACATCCGCGGCGACCAGGCCGAGGCCTACGGCTACATCAACCGCGCCCTGCCTGACGCCGAGCTGGATGCGTTCGTTGAAGCGCTCGCAACCCGGATCGCCAAGTTCGACAAATGGGCGATCGCTCAGACCAAGCGCCTGGTCAACACCAGCCTCCCCCCGGACGTCGAGCTCGGCGCCGGCTGGGAGGCCTGCATCAACTCGCTGGGCCGCACGGCGGCGCAGCAAGGGATCAAGGCCCTGATGTCCGAAGGCTTCCACCAGCCAGGGGATACCGAGGAGCGCCTCGGCTTCCATCTCGGCCAGCTTCCCGCGCGCTAGCCCGCCGCGCCTGCCGGTCAGTTGCCGCGCAGACCATTCTCGGTCAACGGCAACATTTTGGCGGTGCCGTTCTTCTGGAGTCAGCACTACGATACGGTCATCGACTATGTGGGTGATGCCGAGCAATGGGACCGCCTGGACATCGACCGCGATCCGGCCGCGCATGATTGCGCAGCCACTTATTGGCGGAATGGCAAGCGGCTCGCCGTCGCCACCGTGGACGCGATCTCGACAACCTGCGCACGGAACTTGCGTTCGAGCAGGAGGCACCAGCATGACAAAACCGCCCTTTCCTGCCTCGCACCTACGGCTGAAACGGGCCTACGAACCGGCGGAGCCCGATGACGGAGCAAGGATTCTTATCGACCGCCTTTGGCCGCGCGGCGTGAGCAAAGCGCACGCCGCTCTCGAGGATTGGGTGAAGGATGTCGCCCCCAGCACGGCGCTGCGGCGGTGGTTCGGCCACGATCCGGCGCGCTGGACGGAGTTCCAGAGTCGTTACAAGGCCGAACTTCGACAACACGGCGAAGCGTTGGATCGGATTCGTTCTCTAGCGAAGAAGCAGACCGTCACCCTAGTCTATAGCGCCCATGACGAGGCGCATAATGATGCGGTCGTCTTGAAGGATGTGCTTCTGGAAGGGAGGCCACGCAATGGCTAGAGGTTCAAAGTCGGCGATCATGTAAGAGGAGAATCTTTGAACACTGTTTTGTAAGGAGCACTAATCGATTTGTAAGAAGCACTATATCGAAAGGAGCGATCCATGAGCGCAGTAGAAATCGAACAGAAGAGCTATGAGATGCCCCCGCGAGAGGGGGTCAGCATCGCGCAGTTTCTCACCGTCGCCGACATCGAGCGATCGGCTCGTTACTATGAAAGGGTCTTCGGCGCTCGCATTCTGAGCCTCGGTGACGGCAACGCGCCCGGGTACCTTCAGCTTGCGAATATCTGGATGATTTTGAACGTCGGCGGCGGTCCGACTCCGGACAAGCCGACGGTAACGCTCAGCGTCCCCGACCCGAATCACATCAACAGCTTTATGAATTTCCGCGTTGCGGATATTCAAGCTTGCTACAAATTATGGAAAAGCAGAGGCGCCGAGTTCATCACCGAACCG
>JAFAME010000177.1 GCA_019233695.1 Methylobacteriaceae bacterium | reverse complement strand
CAGGACGACCATGGCGAACGCCTGATGCAAGAGCCCGGCCCATAGCGGCACGGCGAGCACGAGCGTCGTGATGCCGATGAGGGCCTGCATCGCGACGAGGGCAGCGAGCGCGAGGGCGCGGCGCGCAAGGTGGCCAGGCGCGACCCGCGCCGCGTCGAAGGCGTGCGCGGCTGCGGCAGCGAGCACGAGATAGGCGATCATCCGATGCTGGAACTGAACGAGCGTCACGTTCTCGAAAAAATTCGCCCACCACGGCCGCTGGTTGAACAGGAAATGCAGCGGCGGCACCAGGCGGTCATCCATCAGAGGCCAGGTGTTGAAGGTCCAGCCGGCGCGCAAGCCCGCCACCAGCGCACCAAGCCCGATCTGCAGCAAGACGAGCGCGACGATGAGGCTCGCTTCCGCCCGCAGCCGGCCCGGGACGGCCGCCGCCTGCGGCCGCCGTTCGGCGAGCCCGACCGCGAGCCAGATCAGCGCGGCATAGGTCAGCGAAGCAAGCAGCAGATGGACGGCGAGGCGATATTGCGAGACCTCGACCCGGTCGGACAGGCCGGAAGTCACCATCCACCAGCCGACGGCGCCCTGCAGGGCGCCAAGTCCGAGTAGCGCCACGAGCTTCGGCTTGAGATTAGCTGGCAGCCGACCGGAGGTCCAGAACCAAGCAAGTGGCAGGATGAAAGCGACCCCGATCAGCCGCCCCAGCAGACGGTGAAACCACTCGACCGAATAGATGAACTGGAAATCGGTCAGACTCATCGTCGGAAAGAGCTGGGAATATTGCGGGATCTGTTTGTATTTCTCGAATTCCGCCTGCCATTGTGCCGTGTCGAGCGGCGGCAGCACGCCGCTGACCAGCTTCCACTCGGTGATGGAAAGGCCAGCCTCGGTGAGCCGCGTCGCCCCGCCCGCAACGACCATGAGGAACACGAGGCCTGCAACGCACCACAGCCACGCGCGCGCCGGCGCCAGCGCGTCGGGCGCGGCTCGCGTCGTTGTCGCGTCGGTGAGGCGATCGGTCAGGGCCACGCCCGGATTCCTGCTTGCATGATGGCAGCCGCGGGGAGACATAAGCCTGAGACCCTGAGCCGTCCACGCGCGCCGTGTCGCATGGGCGCTCGCCCAGCCTGGGAAATTGCATGCACCGCCGCCACCGCAAGCTCCTCGGCGCCACAGCGATGCTGGTCTTCGTGATTTTCTACGCGCTCGTCGCAATGACGCTCGCGCAGGCAAAGCCGCTGCAGGATGCGCCGGGCGAAGTGCAGGCGATCGTGTATGCGATCCTCGGCCTCGCCTGGGTGCTCCCGCTGATGCCGCTCATCGCCTGGATGGAGCGCGGCCGAAGGGATCGCTGAGGGCGCTGCCGGCACCATCGCTGAGAATTTCCCACATCACCCGTGGTTCCACCGAACCGGACCTGCAGATGCCCGGTCTGGAATTACGAATTACGTGACACGACCGTCTTTACCTTCTTTCCATGCGGTCCATCGCCTTTGGCCTTGCGCCCGCGCCGGCCGGGCCGGACATCGCGGCCGAGCCGGCGGCCGATCGCGTCCTGAAACGCGGCGTCGCCGAGCGGGCGGCCGATCCGTTCGCTGCGCCGCAGCGCCGCGAATTCGGGAGCGTCCGCATCGCCGTCGAGAAGGTCGGCAAAGCGCGGCGCACGATCAATCAGCGGGCGGACGCACACGAGCCCGTCGTCGCGGCGTGAGAGGTGGGCGCGAACGCTCGAATGCGGCCAGTCCCGGGCGCGGTCCACCAGCCGCGCCCGCAGCGGATTGAGCGCCACATAGCGCGCCGCCGCCATCACATGGTCCTCGTCCATCGCCACCGAACCGAACCGGCCCTGAAACAGATGCCCCGTCTGGCGCGCCCGCGCATTGACGAAGCCCGCATAAAGCCGGTGCGCCCTGGCCAGCGCCAGCGCGAGCCCGGTGCCGTCCTCGGGCGCCAGGATCAGATGGACGTGGTTGGGTATCAGGCAATAGGCCCAGCAGGCAACGCCGAAGCGGCAGGATTCGGCGAGCCAGTCCTTGTAGAGCTGATAGTCGTCCGGCTCGAAGAAGATGCGTTCGGCCCGATTGCCGCGCTGGGTGACGAGGTGGGGCAGGCGGGGGACGACGATACGGGCGATGCGGGTCACGCCGCAACGATAGCACAGCCTTTCCAAAAAGGTAAATACGGTCGTGTCACCGTAATTCCCCGTAATTCCACATTGAGTTCACGAGGGCACTATCGGCGTCGGCATGTCATCAGCCTCAACTCCCTATCTTGGCGGGGGATAGTTGCCGAGCCGAAACGGCCTCGGTTGGAGGGCGAAGTTGGCGGGTCATCGTCCGTGCCCACGCGATGCAGTTCGCAACGCCGCACGAATGAAATCGAGGGCCGCTTTGAAGATCGGATGCCAGTCCTCTCCGGGCGCCTCGTCGAGCGGGTGCCAGAAGAACGAGAATTCATGCCCGCAATCGTCTTCGGCCAGGTGCCGCCACGTGTCTGGCAAAGGCTCCGTGCGGCACAAGAACACGTACCATTCCTCTTCGGGCGCCTCTTCCAATCGAAGGATGCCGAGAAAGGCCTCGACGACCGCATGAGCGATTCCACTTTCTTCGCGCAGCTCGCGCAAAGCAGCACTTGCCGGCTCCTCGCCGTCCTCGACGGTGCCTTTGACGAGCTGCGTTCCCGCCGTGGGGTGGCCGAACACCAGGATTTCGGGCCCGCGCCGCCCGCGCCGCAGGACGACCGGGCAGGCTTTCCGAATTGCCGTCATGGGCCTTGCGTCATTGGCTTGGTGAGACGGGAGCGGCGGGCCTCGGCCCTCAAGCACGGCAACTCACATCCGCTCGTTCCCGCGAAGGAGCTTGCGAAGAAATTGCGGATTGTCATCCCGGAAGCGCGAAGCGCTCTCCGGGATCCGGCGACAAGCTCCTGAAGACGCGCATACTCCGGATCCCGGCTCTCCGCTTCGCTTCGGCCGGGATGGCACGACAGGCACTTCTTCGCAAGCTCCTTTCGAGGGGATGAGCGGATGGACATGCCCGCTCGCTTCACTTGTTTCCGGCCGGCCCCCCTCACGCCACGTTCAGCCGCCGGCCGCCGTTCCAGAGGGCGAAGGGAACGCCCGACAGGAGCGCCTCGACATAGCCGATCTCCTGCCAATTGCCATTGATCGAAAGCCGGGGCAGGGCCGTCAGATGAGCGGCGTGGCACGCGAAGATCATGCCCGGGCGCGTCGTCACGCCCGTCACGAAGCCTGCATCGCGTGCGGCCGAGAACTCGCGCGGCCCGGCGGAGGTCGGGTCCCCGACGGGATAGGCGACGTCCGAAACCGCCCGCCCGATCTGCGCCGCAATGAGCTGTCGACTCTCGCCGAGCTCACGGCGAACAACCGCGATATCGTGCTTGGCAAGCATCGGATGGGTGAGCGTGTGGGCGCCGATCGTGCACAGGGGCTCGCGCGCCAGCGCCACGATCTCCTGAAAATCCAGGCACTCGTCCTCCACGAGCTTGCGGCCGTCCACGCCGTATCGATCGGCGAGCTCGCCAATGACCGTGAGCAGCGTCTCTTCAGGGCCGCCGCGCAGGCGCCGATAGAGGATCTCGTAGGCGCGCGTCTTCTCAGCATCGCCTGCCGCCGGAAGCTTCAGGCGCTCGGACCCGATCTCGACGTCGATCTCGTCGGCGCGCGCGATGGCAAGCTCCAGCTCGTGCCACCACAAGCGGGCGGTTCGGTCGGCAAAGCCCGTCGTCACATAGAGGGTGAAGGGAGCGCCATGGCGCCGCAGCACCGGCAGGGCATGCTCGACATTGTCGCGATAGCCATCATCGAATGTGAGAACTGCGAATGGTTGGGCCTCGGGCCGCGACGGGCCCGCGATCCATGCAGCGGCCGCATCGAGGTCAAGAATCTCAAAGCCGAGCCGGCGCAGCGTCACGATGACCGCATCAAGAAACTCCGGCGTGATCTCCAAGAACCCGTTGGGGCGGAAGCCGGCCCTTTCCGGATTGTCGGGCCGAACGTGATGAAACATCAGGATCGCGCCCAGACCCCGGGTGAGGTTTGCCGTCACGCGGTCGATCCGGCTGGCGCGGATGACACGCAAGCCGGCGCCGATCAGTTGTTTGCGCATCCGCTTCGCACTGCTCCTCGTTGCGCCCTATGGCATCATTGCAAGGGTCCGTTGAGCTTTTGTTGATAGACGGTTTTTGCCCCGTCACGGCAAAGTTGCGGAGCCCAACCTGGAACGCGAGTTGTTGATGCCGCGCACCGCCGAGACCCTGGACGCGCGGCCCAGCGCCGCGAGCGCGGCCGGGGCAGATAACGTCGAGGTCCACGCCGGCTACGCCGCCATCCTCGACGACTGGGCGGACCTCGAAGACATTGCGCCCATTTCGATCTACCAGACAAGACGATGGCTGATCCCCTGGCTTGAGACGATCGGCCGCGCCGCCAAGGTCGAGCCGGCGTTCGTGCTTGTCCGCGGCGTCGATGGCAGACCTGCCGCCCTGCTGCCGTTCGGTTTGCGGCGCTATCCGCTAGGGCGTCTTGCCTCGTTCCTTGGCGGCAGGGACGCCAACTTCAATCTTGGCCTGTTCCGTCCCGGTCTGCGCTGGACGCGCGCCGATGTGATGTCCCTGTTCCTTCGGACGGCCGCGGACAGACGGGCTCGCATCGATGCCTTCGCCCTCTTCAATCAGCCGTATCGGTGGCAAGGGCACGACAACCCGCTTGCGCAGTTCGCGCAGCAGCCAAGTCCCAGCTTCGGCTCGGTCGGCGACCTTTGTCCGTCAGCTGACGACTTGCTCCGCCGCCGGTTTTCGAAGGATACGCTAAAGACGCTGCGCAAGAAGGCACGCCGCCTGGAAACGCGGTTCGGGGCGCTCCGGCATGTGACCGCACGCGATGCGCGGACTGTACATGCGATCCTCGAAGCATTTCACGCCCAAAAGTCGGCCCGGATGCGGGAGCAGGGCCTGCACGATACCTTCGGCGAGCCGGCTGCCAGGACCTTCCTCGAACGCGCTGCGACCGAGCACCTTGCCTCCGGCCGGCTGGGGATCGAACTGCATGCGCTGATCGCCGGCGAGCGCATCGTTGCCACGTTCGGTGGCGCCGAACACGGCGGTCGCTTCAGCGGCATGTTCAACTCGTTCGATGGCGATGCCGAGATCGCCCGCTCGAGCCCGGGCGAGCTGCTGTTCATGAAAGTGGTCGGTGCAAAATGTGCCGAGGGGCTTGCTGCCTTCGATCTGGGCATCGGCGAGGCAGCCTACAAGACCGCCTACTGCGACCGCATCGAGGCGTTGTTCGACGCCTTCGTACCGGTCAGTGCTGCGGGCCATGTCCTCAGCCGGACGGTGGCACTGCAGCGGCGGCTCAAACGGACCATAAAGCGCTCACCCTGGCTGTGGTCGGCGGTCGGCACCTTTCGCATTCTGCGCGCGGGCCGAAGTGACGAACGCTAACGCCGAAGCACGCGGATCGGCCTCAAGCCGAGAGGCCCCTTGGCCGATAGTCGGCTCTTAAAGCTCCAGGGTGCCGCGCACCGAGCCCGGCCATTTGCGGGGCTCAAGACCGTGCGTGGCAAAAAGCGCCACGGCAAGTCGGTCCATGCCGAAGGCCACGCAGCCGGTGTGAGCGACCTCGCCCGTTGCATCGCGAAGGCCCCAGATCGCGCCGAAATGGTCGCGGTGGCAATTGAAACTCATGCAGGCGGTCGGCCGTTCGGCCGAGCGCAACGGGATCAGCAGCTCGAACTTGAGCGATTGCTGCAGCTGGCTGATGGCCATCACCTGGCCGGTCCTCCCGAAGAACGGGTCGCTTGCGGGCGCCACGCGGTGCGCCAGTCCGAGCGCATCGGCCAGGGCCTTGGCACGCGGGATCCAGCGCTCACGGAAGTCGCTGACCTGCTGCGGCGAACCGATGCAGACATACTCACGCATTCGGAAGGACTGCAGACGATCGAGGTGTCGCGAAGGTTCGTGCCGGAAGCAGTCGCAGGCAACGTCGAAACGGAGACCCTGTCGCGGGACAGGACCGCGCGCCGCCGCAATCGGGTAGAGCGGGTAGCAGGCCGCCGGCGTGAGAACGAGGTCGGCCGGCGACAGCGACGCCGTCCAGTCCCCGCCCGCTTCGTGCCGGTCCGCGGCGCCGCGAATGTCAGCCTCCGCGCCATGCAGCGCGCAGACGCAGCCGAGCAGGTTCGGAAAGCTCTTGAGATAGCCGGCCCGCTCCAGATCGCGGCGGCTCATGACTGGCGGAAACCGCAGCACCTCCGTCTCCGCCTCGCGGTGGCGCGAGATCAACGCGTCCAGGCGCTCGACCATGTCTTCATAGACGCGAGTGCGTGCATAGACGCCGTCGACCCCGAGCGGCTCGAAGAGGGCAGGGGCGAGGGGATCGAGCGGATCGCCGATCTCGGCGGGGGTCGGTCTGGCGGCGGTTCTGACGGCAAGGTTCATATGGTTGGCCTCCGGATAGCTTGATTGTCGGCGACCGCTCCGCTAGCGCGCCGATATGATGCCGGCTCTCACTCGGTGAGCGACGCGGGAACTGCGCTCATCAGCGAGGCTGCCCCGACGTTGGCGAGGATGCGGTCGTTGTTGATCATGATCGGCGAGGACAGAACGTCGCGCAGCTGTCGACCGAGGCCGAACTCGCTATCGTTGCGATAGCCGGAGAGACCGCACGCCCGCAGGGCGCTCATGACGGCGGCAACCGCGAGCTCGGAGGCATCGACCTTGACAAGGTTGATGGCGGTCTGGAAGTCGAGCGAGGCCAGCGCGCGCTCGTCGCATGAAGCGCGCTCGTATCGCTGGAGCGACCCGGCCACGAGGCTGCGCAGCATCTGCAGCGACGAGTGTGCCTTTGTGAAATGCGCCGCGCCCGGCGGCAGCTGACCGTTTGCCTGCCGCGCCGCCTTGCGAGTGAAGGATTGGGCCCGTTCGACGGCGGCAGCGGCTATGCCGGTCCATACGCTCGCCCAGGTCAGGTGGGCAACCGGCGTCATCGTCTGGGCGTGAATCCTGTCGTAGGGCTGGGGAAGGATCTGGCCGGCCACGCCCGATGCGCGCAGCCTGAATCCCGCGCTGCAGGTTCCGCGCATCCCGAGCGTGTCCCATGCAAGCACTGGCTCAAGCGAGTAGTTCTGGCGCAGGAAAGCGACGAGAACCTGATCGGAGTTCGACGCATCGCTTGATCGCCTTGCGATCGTCACGATCCCGTCGGCCTGAGCCCCATAGGATATGACGGTGGCGTTTCGTTCGAGCGAGATCCGGGGTCCCTCATACTCGACCGCAGCCGCGCTCGAGCGGATGTTGCCGCCTCCCTGGCCCTCGGTGGTCGAGGACGCAAGCAGCAGCTGCTCGGCGCACAACCGGCGCAGCAGATGCTCATGCCATGCGCTGCCGCGCCCATGGCGAACGAGGCAGGCGACCTTGGTCTGATGCATGGCATAGATCATGGCCGTCGAGGCGCAGGCCTGGCCGAGCCGATAGCAGATGTCGGCGACCTCGGAGATACTGGCGCCCTCGCCCCCGAGATCGCGGGGCACCAAAACGCCGAGGAGGCGTTGGGCGCGGGCAGCCGTGATAGCCTCTTCCGGAAAACGAGCGTCGGCGTCGACGGCTGCGGCGCTCGCGGCTGCGTCAGCCGCCACGACCCGCGCGCGAGCCGCGAAATCGGCGGATTGAGCGCCCCTGAGATCCCCGTCCCTTCGTCGGAGCTTGAGTGCGGTCGTGCCTCGAACGTCGATGACCGTCATCGTCCTGCTCGCCTCTCTGCTCCCCGCGATACGGCAAGCCGTCGTACCGGGCATGAAACCGGGCGCTGATTTTTTTGTCCGCCTGCCTGATCCCGACAAATTGAGGCAAACTGTTCGTATTGTCCAACCTAATATCGAGTTATCTGCCACAATAGTTAACGTCCAGTGCGTTAACCTTAAGGAAAAACGTAAACGCAGTTGGACAAACAGGAATCAATTTGACTTAAACGAACTTTGTATTTTATTCAAGCTGACGGAAGGATTGTCCGTCTATCCTGGCGGTTGGACCGGTGGACCTGGAAGACATTGTAATACGTGGAGAGCCGAGATGCTGGATTTACCCGTCACCCAGCCTGACAGAATGGTCAAGCTGGTCGAGGGCATTCTGACCAAGGGCTCGCGGACCCGACCGATTTCGGTCCACGATCAGCTCGCCGACGTCGGCCTGACTTCAATCGACATGGTGAGCCTGATGCTGGCCGTCGAAGCCGAGTTCGATGTGTCGATCCCGCCATCCGACATCACGCCCGAGAACTTCCGATCGATCGCCAGCATCGGGACGATGCTCTCGCGACTGACCGGCCGGGCCTGACCAACGGCGCTCGGCCGCCACGTTGACATGAGCTTCCGCGGGCCATCATATGAGCTGGTACGTATCATGATGCGTGATGTGTGTGACTCAGCGCCGCGCTCGGGGGGAAGGGATGAAGGCTCGCGCAACGATTCACCGCGACTTCAAGGTCGGGGCAATCGATGAGCGCATCTACTCCGGCTTTCTTGAACACCTCGGGCGTGCCGTCTACGGCGGCATTTACGAGCCGTCCCATCCAAGCGCCGGCGCCGGCGGCTTTCGCAAGGACGTGCTCGACCTCGTGGGCAAGCTGCGACTTCCGCTGATCCGCTATCCGGGCGGCAACTTCGTTTCGGCCTACAACTGGGAAGATGGCATCGGACCGCGGGAGAAGCGTCCCGTCAGGCTCGATCTTGCCTGGCGCACGCGGGAGACGAATGAAATCGGCATCGACGAGTTCGCCAGCTGGTGCGATGCCGCCGGCACGCAAATGATGCTTGCCGTCAACCTCGGCACCCGCGGCCACGACGCGGCCCTCAGCCTGTTGGAATATTGCAACCACCCCGACGGGACGTATTGGAGCGACCTGCGCCGGCGCAACGGAAGCGAGAAACCCTACGGGGTGAAGGTCTGGTGCCTCGGCAACGAGATGGATGGCGTGTGGCAGATTGGACACAAGACTGCGCACGAATACGGCCGCCTCGCCAACGAGATCGGGAGGGCGATGAAGGCCTTCGATTCCAAGCTCGAGCTCGTCGCTTGCGGCAGCACGCACAGCCAGATGAAGACCTATCCTGCCTGGGAAGTCGAAGTGCTCGAAGAATGCTACGAGACCGTCGATTACATTTCCTTGCACTCGTACTTCGAGAATTACGAGGGAGACTATCTCAATCACATTGCCAAACCCATCGTCATGGATCGGTATATCCACACCGTTGGCGGCGCCATCGATTTCGTCAAGGCGAAGCTTCGTCTCAAGAAGGACCTCTATATTTCATTCGACGAATGGAACGTTTGGTATCATCAGCGCCGTCAGGATCACACCAACTTCAAGAGCTGGGATTGGCCGGTCGCGCCGCCTCTATGCGAGGAGACCTACAATTTCGAGGATGCCCTCGTCGTGGGCTGCGTGATGAACACGTTCATCCGGCGCTGCGACCGCGTGAAAATCGCCTGCATCGCCCAACTCGTCAACGTCATCGCCCCGATCATGACCGAGACTGGCGGGCGGGCGTGGCGCCAGACGATCTACTATCCATTCCTTCTCGGCTCGCTCTACGGCCGTGGCGAGGCGATGCAGGTGGCCCTTGATGCGCCGACTTACGATGCCGCCGCGGCCAACGACGTGCCATACCTCGATATTGCCGCCGTGCACGATCCGGGCGCCCGCACGATTGCGATCTTTGCGATCAATCGACACCCCCGCGAGCCGCTTGACCTTGCCATCGATCTCGCGGGGTTCCCCAAAACGCAACTCATCGAGCACATTCTTCTGCATCACGTCGATCTGAATGCGGTCAACACTGCCGAGGCGCCGGAGACCGTCAAGCCGTCCTCCCAGGATGCAACCCTCGTCGAGGACGGAGAGCTGCGCAGTCAGCTCCGGCCCGCTTCCTACAACGTCATCCGCATTTCGCTCTGAGTCTGTATCAGATATTGCGATATATATCAGCTCACATTGACCCCGATTCCCTCGCGGGCTAGGCTTTCGTCGTACGAATGGCCGTCGAGCGGCGGCGAGAACGTTCGGAAAACCGGCAGGGAGGATAAGATGCACAGTTTGCGAATGCTGGCGCTTATCGCGGGCGCTTGGCTGCTAAACACATCGGTGCAGGCCCAGGAGACCATCTCCAATCTCCCGCGCAAGGAGACCCTCATCGTCGAAAACCCCGAGGGGACGATCAAGAACGCCGGCTGGTTCAATATCTGGGTGGTCAATGCCGGGGGTGTGTCGACCGGCCTGCAGCAGCTCGGAATGGACACCTTCTGGTATATCGACGCCGACAAGGGCGTCGACGGCGTCTGGGACAATTCGCTCGCTGCCGAAAAGCCGATCTACAACGATGATTTCACCGAAATGACGGTGAAGCTTCGCAAGGGATTGTACTGGAGCGACGGCGTCGAATTCACCGCCGATGACGTTGTCTATACGATCGAGACGCATCTGAAGACGGACGGCCTGCAATGGGGCCCCTCGATCAAGCTCAATGTCGCGTCGATTGCCGCGCCCGACGCATATACGGTCGTCTTCAAGTTGAAGAAACCGAACTCCCGTTTCCATGCGCTGTTCACGGTCCGCTGGAATGCCATGTGGATGATGCCGAAGCACATCTTCGAAAAGGCCGGCGACCCGCTGAAGTTCGCCTTCAATCCGCCGGTGACGCTCGGCCCCTATACGCTCAAGAGCTTCGATCCGAACGGCGGGTGGTTCATCTGGCAGCGCCGCGACGACTGGCAACGCACGTCGGTCGGCCGCTTCGGCAAGCCGGGTCCGACCTATGTCGCCTATATCGATCCGGGTCCACCGGACAAGCGCGTCATCCTCCAGCTCAACCACCAGCTCGACATCATTCATGACACCTCGCCTGAGGGCATGTTCACGCTGGCCAAGCAGTCAAAATCCTCGCACGGCTGGTTCAAGGGCTTCCCCTATGCCCATACCGATCCGACCCTGCCGGCGGTGCTCTTCAACGACGAACTCGCCAAGTTCAAGAACCCGGACGTCCGATGGGCGCTGGCGCTGCTGATCGATATCAAGGCGGTATCGTTGGCCTCCTATCGCGGCGCCGCGACGATCTCGGCCATCGGGGTTCCGCCGACCGGCAACTACCCCGAATATTATTTCAAGCCGCTGCAGGGCTGGCTGAAGGATTTCGAGCTCGATACCGGAAAGCGCAAGATCAAGCCCTATGACGCGACGATCGGCCAGCAGATCGCCGACATGCTGCGACCCTCGATGGGCGACCAGATCCCGAAAAGCCCGGACGAGATCGCGGCGGCCTTCGGGATGGGCTGGTGGAAGCGCGATCCGCAGGCCGCCCAGGAGCTCCTGGAGAAGGCCGGATTCAGCAAGAAGGGCGACCAGTGGATGATGCCCGATGGCCAGCCGTTCTCGATCAAGCTCATGGTCGAGGGCGACACGCGCCCGATGATGACGCGGGCCGGCACGATCATCGTGCAGGAATGGCGTCAGTTCGGTATCGACGCCAAGATCGATGTCGCGCAAGGGACGATGGATCAGCGGAGGGTCGCCGGCGATTTTGACGCGCTGATCCTGTGGAGCGTCGAGACCTGGGGTGGCCATCCCGACCTGTCGTTCTTCCTCGACAGCTGGCACTCGCAATTCGTCGCGCCTCCGGGCCAGCCGCAGCCGCCGCGCAACTGGCAGCGCTGGTCGAGCCCCGAACTCGACAAGATCATCGAGAAGATCCGCACGATCGGATTCGACGACCCGCAGGGCATCGAGCTTGGCAAAGACTACGTCAAGCTCGTCGTCAAGGAGATGCCGACAATCCCGCTGATGTCGTATAACGTGTTCACCGTCATGGATAACACGTATTGGACCGGGTTCCCGAACGCCGAGACCGATCCCTATACCGATCCGGTGCCCAATTGGGCCAACACCAAATACATGATGTCGAAGCTGAAGCCGGTTCAGTGAGGCCGGCCTGGACCGTTTCGCAAGCCGGCGCATCGGTGGCGCTGCGCCCAGCCGGACCGGGATAGCGATCCGATGAAGGCCTATGCCAGCTATTGTCTCAAACGCCTGGGACAATTCGTGCTGGTGGTCTTCATCGGTATCAATATTGCCTTCTTCATCAGCCGCGCCACGCCGGTCGACCCCGTCGAGCATGCCGTCTCGGCCGCCACCTCGTTCGGCAGCGCCAGTCCCGAAGCCACGGAAATGCTGCGCAAGTCATTGCGCGAGCTCTACGGCCTTCAGAACGGCTGGTGGGACCAGTATCTGACCTTCTGGAACCGCGTCGTCGTCGGCGACTTCGGTCCTTCGCTGTCGGCTTTTCCGACCCCAGTCTCGAAACTGATCAGGCGCGCCCTGCCCTGGACACTCGGCCTCCTCGTCACGGCGACCGTGCTTGCCTGGGGCATCGGCAATCTGCTCGGTGGACTTGCCGGCTACTACCGCAGGAGCCGGGTCCTGCGCCTTGCGGGCGTGCTCGCCATGGCCTTGCAGCCGATCCCCAACTACATCGCGGCCTTCGTTCTGCTGATCCTCTTCGGTTATGTGTGGCCCATCCTGCCGATCAGCGGCGGCTACGAGATGAACATGGAGGAGGGGCTCAACTTCCCGTTCCTGGCGAGCGTGGTCGCGCATTCGATCCTCCCGGTACTCTCGCTGATGCTGGTCGGCATCGGCGGCTGGTTCATCGGCATGCGCTCGCTCGTCTCAAACATCGTGACCGAGGACTATGTCGTCTACGCCGAACTCGGCGGCGTCGACCGCCGCCGCGTCCTGGCCTCCTATGTGATGCGCAACGCATTGCCGCCGCAGATCACCGGCCTTGCACTCTCTCTCGGCCTCATCTTCAACGGCGCCGTCGTCACGGAGGTGGTGTATGGATATCCCGGGATTGGCTCACTGCTGGTCCATGCCGTCTATACGGGGGACTATACGCTGGTGCTCGGCATCAGCTCGGTGTCGATCATCGCTGTCGCAACAGCGGTCCTGTGCATCGACCTCGCCTATCCGCTCTTCGACCCGCGCATCAAGGTTGCGTGATCATGTGGAAGATCCTGCGCGACCTCATCCGCTACAACCGCGAATTCGCGATCGGCGCCATTCTGATCCTTGGCGTCCTCGCGATGGCGAGCGCGTCCTTCCTGTCGCCCTATCCGGCGCAGGACACCTACGTCGTGCCGCCCGACGTGCCGCCGTCGTGGGACTACTGGCTCGGAACGAATTCGCGCGGACAGGACGTGTTCTGGCAGCTCACCGTCGCCATCCGGAACAGCCTCCTGTTCGGCGTCTGCGTGGCCCTCATCAGCCGC